>WFSC01000136.1 GCA_015486185.1 Bacteroidales bacterium
CCTCTGGGGAAAGAATCCAGCACCTGCTTTTTTACATCATACAAATACAGCCATCCGTCACCCTGCTGAGGATCGGTTTCATAGCTCACCCACCGTCCGTCTTTTGAAAGAACAATGCCTTTGATACTTCTCCATCCGTCATAAACATCATGAGTCAGTGGTTTTTTGACCGGCGTTTGTGCCATGCCTTGTAACGGCATTAATAACGGCATTAATAACGTTACTGTAATTAACAGAAATAATCTTATTGTCTTCATGGTTTTGTGTTAAAAATTTCTCTAAAATAAGAAAGAATATGAAGTCACATACAGTCTATAAAAAAAAATCCGCAATGAAAGTTCCCTTGCGGATTTTTTTAAAACAGTCCGTATATTATCTTTTCTTACTTTTGTCCGGCCATGGTGGTATGGGAGGTATCTTGTATTTAAAGTTTTTCACTTCTTCCCTGATCACTTCGATCGCTTTGTTCAACTGGTCATCAATACCTTCATATTCCCTTACCGGGTTGTTTTCGATCAATATATCCGGGTCCACGCCATGACCTTCAATGATCCAGCCGCTCCCGTTGGCTGCATAAGGTGCATAGGAAGGTGTGATAATGTATCCTCCGTCGATCAAAGGTATCGAACCGCTGTAACCAACCACGCCGCCCCATGAGCGGGTACCGATCAGCTTGCCCAGTTTGTGATACTTAAAGCGATAGGGAAACAGATCTCCGTCAGAAGCTGAATATTTATCCAGCAGGGCCACCTTCGGACCTATAAAAGTACCCACTGGGTTCACGTCACCTTTTTTCTCCCCTGTGTGCATGGAAACATACGTGATCGTTCGTAACAGTCGCTCCATGATCATAGGAGACACATTGCCTCCCCCATTACCACGCACATCAATGATCAGACCTTTCTTTTGCAACTGCGGATAATAATGTTTTACAAATTCATTCAGTCCTTCGGGCCCCATATCCGGAATATGGATATAACCCACTTCTCCGTTGGTAGCCTTATTAACTTTTGCAATATTGTTTTCCACCCAATCGTAATAATACAATTGTGATTCATCAGCAATGGGAACGACCAGCACTTTCCTGCTCCCTCCCGTTTCCGGTTTGCTGTTCACCGTCAGTTCCACCGTCTTACCGGCTTTTCCGACCAACAGTTTATAAATATCATCCACTTTATTCACAGGGTGGCCGTTTACAGCCAGAATGTAATCTCCTTCTTTAACATTTACACCGAGTTGTGTAAGTGGTGAGCGCAGTTTCCTGCTCCAGTTTGCTCCTTTCAGGATATGATCCACCCGGTAATATCCGTTCTCTCCCTTAGAAAGTCTGGCGCCCAGCAACCCCATCTGAATACGTTCGGGCATAGGCCGTTCCCCATTGATCACATAGGAATGGCCAATACTCAGTTCACCCACCATCTCACCAAGGATATAGGTCAGATCGGAACGATGGTTCACGTAAGGCACGAGAACCGCATATTTGTCATGGATCGCTTTCCAGTCGAGTCCGTGCATATTGGGGGCATAAAAGAAATCCCTCATCTGCCGCCAGCTTTCATTAAACATCTGTTTCCATTCCTGGTGGTGATCCACCAGTACCTTCATATTGGAGAGATCAGCCGGTTTGGTCAGTTGTATTTTGGAGGAAGGCAGATCAATAACCTGGTATTTGCTCCCCTGCCGCACCAGCATCTTTTTATGGTTGGAAGAGATAACATAGGAAAATATACTTTTTGACAATTCAACTTCCTTTTTCTTTTTCAGGTCATACATGCCGAAAAACGGACCGCCCCCCATCGAGGATGAGCGGACATAATAAACCTTATTCCCAACACAGGAAACATTATAGTAGTTGGACGGTTTTACCGGCAGGCTGATGATCCTGTCCCGGATACCATCCAGGTCGATAACCACTGATTTCTCATTTCCCTGTTTGGCTGTCTCTTTTTTCCCTTTTTTTCCTTTTCCTTTTTTTGCGGCAGGTGCT
Source organism: Bacteroidales bacterium (assembly GCA_015486185.1). GTDB lineage: Bacteria > Bacteroidota > Bacteroidia > Bacteroidales > VadinHA17 > DRPN01. The sequence continues at coordinate 1,988 of WFSC01000136.1, forward strand.
GCAACAGCCTTTTCTTCTACTTTGACCACATCATTCTCCGGTGCAAAGGGTGACGGAGTATTTTTGGCCAGAGCGATCAGATAGATGCGGTTCATATCTTCATAGGCATAGTCCCATTCCACCTGGCTGTATAAAGGATGAAAATCACGCGCCGAAGTGAATACGATGTATTTTCCATCGGAGCTGAAGGAGGGGTTGGTGGAATTATACCATCCATCTGTAAGCTCAACCGATTTCCCTGTCTTCAGATTATACAACCGAATCTTGGTCATTCCCTTCTCAGACTTGGTATAGGTGATCCATTTGCTGTCAGGCGACCAGTCATAACTAAACCAGGGTGCTTCATCCGACTGATCCACCTGCACCAGTTTTTTGGTAGTCACATCTACATAGTTCAGTGTCTGTTTCTTATCATTAAACAGGATCTTTTTACTGTCAGGTGACCAGGTGAGATCAAAGATATAGGTTTTCAGTCCCGAAGTAAGCTGTACCGGTTGGCCGGAACCATCCTGATTACGGATATAAATCTCAAACTCCCCGCTTTGATCGGAAATATAAGCAATATATTTTCCATCAGGAGACCAGTAGGCATCACGATCATTGGCATTGCATGATGCGGTATAATTTACAGTGATACCATGACTGGCAGGAACAGAGAAGATATCTCCGCGGGCACCAAAAAGGATCCGTTCCCCATTGGGAGAAAGATCCATGGAATAGATCCTTTTTGAAGCATCCTCCCATTGCTTCCGGCTCCATTTTTCATCATTGTCAATCTGCACATGGATCTGTGAAATCTGGTCATTACGGGTATTATATTTATACAGGTATCCGCCCCGCTCATATATGATAAAGTCTTTCCCAAATCCGGGAAATTTGATATCATAATCGGTAAAGTTCGTCAGTTTTTTCTGTTCCCTGGTTTTCAGGTCATAGCTGAACAGGTTCATGGTGCGATCCCTGTCCGATAGAAAATAGATCTTATCCCCCATCCACATAGGGAATATATCCTGATAAATATTATTGGTGATCTTTTCCACTTTTTTTGTATCAAAATCTACGATACGTATATCATCGGCCATACCGCCTGTGTAATATTTCCAGGTACGGAACTCACGGAACACCCAGTTAAAGGCCAGTTTTTTTCCATCGGGAGAATAGGAACAGAATCCTCCTTTTGATATAGGCACCTCCCTGGAGAGGCCACCATCGGCCGGCACCAGGAATAATTGCCCCACAAAAGAGTTAAATGATTGCTTCCGCGAACGGTAAATGATATACTTTCCGTCGGGAGTCCAACCCATAACAATATTATTGGGTCCCATACGGTCACCTATATCATCACGGCCGAGGGTAGCCGTATAAGTAAGACGTTTGGGGATGCCTCCCGTGGAAGGAATGACAAAGACCTCCGTATTACCGTCATACTGACCGGTAAATGCGATTTTTTTCCCGTCAGGGGAGAAATGCGGAAAACACTCATACCCTTTATTGGTAGTTATCCTCCTTGCTACACCTCCTTCCGCACTGACCAGATATAAGTCGCCGGCATAAACAAATACAACCTGATTGTCGTAGATATCAGGAAAACGCAGTAGCCGGGCTTCACCGGCATGTACCTGCAACTGCAGTGTCAACAAACCTGCAAATACAAACAAAAATATTTTTCTAAACATATTCTGTGGATTTAATGTAACATAATAACAAAGATCCTTATAATGCAAACATATACAAATTTTGCATATTTTTTATCTGATAAAAAACAGATCACAGCTTTTTGATCTCAACTCTTGCAACCAAATGTACCCTGTATGGGTATGAAGTTTCTATTTTTTAAGCAATTGTTTCACGGCCTGAATGATCTCATCTTTTTTGAAAGGTTTTTGAAAAATTTTTTCAGCACCTAATAGTTGGGCCGAATGAAGGTATTCACGGGAATCCACCCTGCCTCCTCCGGAAATGGCGATCACTTTCAGGTCGGGATTTTCCATTTTCAGGTTCATGATCGTTTCCAGGCCTTCTTTTTCAGGCATCACAATATCAGTAATAATAAGGTTGGCTCCATTTTTATGGTACAGCTCTATGCCTTCCACCCCATTGGTAGCCATATCCACTTCATACCCTTCCTTCTCCAGCATTTTTTTCAGCATAAGGAGGATGTACGGTTCATCATCAATAACAATTATTCTTTCCATGGTTTAACTTTTATTTTTTTTCTTTTGGTCCAGCACCTTCCGGATAACCTTGCTAAATTCACTTATCTTCAATGGTTTCAACAGAAGTTCATCAATTTTATAGTCTTCAATTATTTTTTCATTTATAGAATCTTTCGCACCTGTAATAACAATTACCTTAAGTTTCGGATTCAGTTGCCTGAATTTGGCTGCGAGGCTTGTTCCAAGTACCCCGGGCATGATTTGGTCGGTAACCAGCAGGTCATATTCATCCGGATGTTGCCGGAATTCCTGATAGGCACGGTTGCCGTCAGTCTTGATCGTCACGGAATAGCCCAGACTTTCCAACATTTTTTTACCGATAAAGGTTACCTCTTCCTCATCATCTACAAACATGATATGTTCCATACCCGTTTTCAGGAATTCTTCGGATATTTCCTTTTCCTTCACGTCACTGAAACGCGGCAGATAGATATTAAAAACCGTTCCCTTGCCGGGGGTACTATCTACGGTGATCGCTCCCCTGTAACTGTTTATGATTCCATGTACCACTGCCAGTCCCAGACCGGACCCCACCCCCACTTCCTTTTTGGTAAAGAAAGGTTCAAAGATCCGGTGCATGGTTTGTTGATCCATTCCGATACCGGTATCTCTCACGGTAATACAGGCATAAACGCCGGGACTGATATTATTTAATTTTTTTACCTGTGTAGCGTCCAGTTCCAGTTCTTTAAGATCTATGGACAGGACACCGCCATCCGGTGTCATAGCGTGGGAAGCATTTGTACACAGGTTCATAATCACCTGGTGGATCTGCGTGGCATCAACCAGGACGGTTCCGCAACCGGTAGCCAGGTTTGTTTCTATCTTAATATTTTTAGGGAAAGATGCTCTGATAAGGTTAAGAACTTCTTCAATAATTTCCTTCAGATCAGAAGGTTTCTTTTCCACATCCATTTGCCGGCTGAAGGTCAGGATCTGTTTCACCAGGTCTTTTGCTCTGATAGCAGCATGATTGATCTGTTCAATGTCAAACCGCAGGGTACTGTCTTCCTCAATTTCCTCAAGGGCCATCTCGGTATAACCCAGAATAGGGGTCAGGATATTGTTAAAATCGTGAGCTATTCCTCCCGCAAGGGTCCCAATGGTCTCCATTTTCTGCAATTGCATAAGCTGGGCTTCCAGTTTTGCCCTTTCCCTTTCATACTGTTTTCTCAGCTCTATCTCCTTTTTCAGCTCCACATTGGTTTCAAGTAACTGCTGGGTTCTCTCCTGTACCTTCTGTTCCAGCACATCATTGGCGGCTTTCACCTTGTTTCTTTCTATTTCAAGCAATTTCCTCATAAAAAAGTCACGTCTGTTGGTACGGTCAAGGTAATAACAGATTAACATCCCAATGACATTTGCAGATACGAAAAAGAAATTATTGTTGATCAGATATACGGATGGCGTTTGGGCAAATAATACGGCAACAATTTCATATACCAGAACGATAGACCAGCCGGCAATGGTTGCTGACACGATCCTTAACCGGATAAAGGTGTATCCGATCATAAAGATCAGCATTATCCCGGCATAATAGGAATAAAGTCCTATCTTAGAAACATAGTAGATCATTAAGACAATACCGAAACCCGTAAGGAACATGCCGATACCAATGAGCATCTGCATGTATTTCTTGAACCAGGGGCGGTATGTGGCAAGAAACAGTAATATTAGTACCGGAGTGACAAAGGCAAACCGGATAGTCCATAGTTGTATCTTAAATGGCTTGGCAACCGAAGCATCCAGGCCGGCAAAGAGAATATAAAACAATAAGGCCAGGAGAAGAGTAACCCGTACGGATTTTATGGATTCAAAAAAATAAAAATCCCTGTATTCTTTCTCCAGATATGCTTGTTCATCAACAAACTGTAAAGTAAGAGGATGAAGCTTCATCCCAACATCAGAAGCTCCATCCTCCAAAATACTTCTTCTCCCTTTACGCTGAAAAAACATTCATCCTAGTTGTTGTTTATGTCCAGCCAAGATATAAAAGTTTCAGCATTTCTAAAAGGATTTGACGGTTTTTTCACTCTTAAGAATAAATTTACTTCCAGCGGTTCCTTATCAACGCTAACATTTACAGGATCTGCCCCGGCTTCAACTGCATAACTTACCAATTGCCGGGAAGAGCGTTGATTCAGGTGCCATTCCAGCATAGCATGCATGCCCTTGGTAGAAGGATTCTGATCCGAGAAATTTCCAATGATCATTTCTCCGCCTTCTTTTACATAGTCCAGGTATTTCCTGACAAGATATATAAAGTGTTTTTCCTTAAAATAATCAAATAACCCGGCACTCCAGATAAGATCATAAAATTTATAGGTTTTGTAACGCAACACATTTATCCTGATAAAATTCAAACGATCAAGGAATTTTGCATTTTTCTTCTTTGCATAGTCAATGGCCCGCTGATCCAGATCCAGTAAATCAAAATGGAGTTTTGAATCAGGATGTTTTGTCAGGAACTCATAAACATCCGTAGCAGGACCACTACCCAGTACCAAAACATTCTTTTGTGTATCAGATGCCGCATCCAGTTTTTCCAGGACATCCTTGAAAAATTCCTTACGGTTTCTTACAGCTTTTGCAGCATGTTGCTCATGATACCATTTATCCCACTTACTGTATCTGGGATCAGGATTAACTTTTTGCTGATAGATATAATCAATGATCTGATAATCTCCGGCATATCCAAAAGGCTTTACATAGGCAAATCCCACCATCGTTTGTTCGTTCATGATGGGACCCAGCAGTTCACGAATCTCATTTACTCCCTTTTCATCAAGTTGTTCCAATACCTGAAAAAAGGCATCATAATCCTTTTCCTCAGGACCTCCATTGGCTACAAGGGATTTCACATAATTAACATCCTCTTCACGAAGAACAGTGAAAGCAGAAGCAGTTTTTGTTTTCATAATAGTTAAGTTTTAATTAAATAGTTAGTTAAATTAGTTTGTATTTTTTCAATTTAGTTAGTTAGTTGGTCGATGTCAATTGGTTAGTTAGTTAGTCAGTTAGTTAGTAGTTTCGTTGGCGTTTTTTTGGTTGTAGGTTGATTTGTAATTTGTAAAAACATAATTTGCCGCTTCTTATACGCGAAATCATCCATATACACTATATTATTTATTCATACTTCCCTGAGAAATATGTCAAACATTCCTTACCTTTTTTACCAGGGTCATAGTATCCTTTTATTTCATCCCTCACGATCCGTTACAGGCACAATATATTCCTATTATTATCCACATGCAAGCAGATACAAACATAATATAAATTTACAGTTTTCTTTTTCCGGCTTTCACCTCCTTTCTTTTTTCTTCGTTAAAAAGCAGACAATTTCTTTCTTGATCCGGAAACATTTTTATTTGGTTTACAACTACACAAAATCTAATCGCAAACAACAATAAAGTCGTTCCGGACTCCACGTCACTCAATACTATGCCTCATATATAGCTTAAAATTATGAAAAAAAATTGATAAGTTCCAAAAACAACGATGATTTACCTAACCATAAACAGATGAGATACATCACCGCTTTTTAAATGATGCAACCTCCCCACATTGACGATTATCATATTTAAATTGTTAAGTTAAATATAAATTTACAACTGTTATTTATTAAATAAAATAGGTATGGATATAAAAAAAGTTGAACATATAGGTATAGCTGTCAAGGATTTACAAGAGTCCCGTAAATTCTATGAGCAGGTTTTGGGATTAAAATGTTACAGGGAAGAAACAGTCCCTGACCAGAAAGTCAGAACTGCATTTTATAAGGCAGGGAATGTTAAGATTGAACTTTTGGAAGCTACGGATCAGGAAAGTCCTGTTGCAAAATTTATTGAAAAAAAAGGAGAAGGCCTGCATCATATTGCCTTCGAGACAGAAGATCTGGCAAAAAATCTGAAACAAATCAACAACCAGATAAGATTAATTGACAAAAAGCCACGTCCGGGAGCGGAAGGCCTTCAGATAGCTTTCGTACATCCTGCATCTGCACATGGGGTGTTGGTTGAATTATGTGAACACCCGCATCATGGCAAATGATATGTAACATAAAATTTTTCAGGATTTACTTTTACCTTTACAACATTAACTGAAACCGGGAGATCATGGAGAAGTCAACACCAATCACTGCCATTGCGGGCAATACCGGCGAGAAGGTGCGTTCCGATTGTTACATCTCTCTCGAAAAGAAAAAAGAGGGAGGAATAAAAATCGATCTTCAGTCAAAGGTGGGATCCATGTATGGCAGACATATAAAAGAGCTGATCCACGGGATACTCGCCTTTTATCAACTGGAACATGCGGAAGTTAAAATAATTGATACCGGATCGCTCGATTTTGTTATCATGGCACGGATGGAAGCTGCCATTAAAAAGATGATCTCTGTGGATAAGTCCTTCCTCCCCGGTCTTATCCCGGAAAATAAGTATGGCACCCAACGGGATGCTTACCGTTTTTCCCGTCTTTATCTGCCGGGCAACACGCCTGCCCTGATGTTGAATGCAGGCATTCACAAACCCAACGGAATTATTCTGGATCTGGAAGATTCGGTGGCTCCCTCCAAAAAGGAGGAGGCCCGTATCCTGGTTCGGAATGCACTATGCCAGGTAAACTTCTACGGTGCCGAACGCATGGTCAGGATCAATCCTCTGCCATCTGGCTTACAGGATCTGGAAGCTGTTGTTCCATACAATGTACATGTAATCCTGATTCCTAAGGCTGAAGATCCGGAAGATATACTACAGATAGACAAGGCCATTAAAAAGATCGTGCAGGATGCCGGCCGGGACAATGAGGTCTTTCTCATGCCTATCATTGAAACAGCCAGAGGAGTAGAAAATGCCTATCAACTGGCCACCTGTTGTCCTTCTGTAGTTGCCATGGCTATCGGTCTGGAAGATTATACGGCAGATATTGGCGTTTCCCGTACGTCTCAGGGAACTGAATCCTTGTATGCACGTACCCGTCTTGTTAATGCCTGTAAGGCCGCCGGCATTCAACCCATCGATTCTGTTTATTCTGACGTATCGGACATGGAAGGGCTGGAAAAAAATGCCCGTACCTCCAAAGCCCTTGGATTTGAAGGAATGGGATGTATTCATCCCCGGCAGATCAGGATTATCCATCAGGCTTTTCAACCTGCCAGAGAAGAAATTGAGAAAGCCCTGAAGATCGTGAATGCCTTCCGGCAAGCACAAAAAAAAGGCCTTGGTGTGGTCTCACTGGGGAGCAAGATGATTGATCCGCCGGTGGTAAAAAGAGCCGAGCGTATCGTAAAACTTGCCGGGCAGTTAGGTTTGCTGTAAAAAACAGAGAGAGGTATCATACGTATTATATATAGTGACACAATAATGACAAATCAAATGCAATGGATCAGAAATGCAGCAGGAAGACTGGTACCCCCGGAAGTTAACGGAGAACCGGTTATTCCTTTCAGAGGTGTAGGAAAGTACAAGCCTGAAGGACGAAAACATGCGCCACGGATCCCCAGCAACATTGATTTCCCTTCAGACGGAAACAAACAGGTGACTTCATTGAAGGAAGCACTGGTAAAAGCCGGGCTTCGTGACGGGATCACTATCTCAACGCACCATCATTTTCGTAATGGTGATTATCTGGCCAATAAGATCTTTGATATTGCCCATGAGCTGGGGATAAAGGATCTGCGCTGGTTTCCTTCAGCTTCTTTTCCATGCCACGAACATCTTATCCCTTATCTGGAAGACGGGACGATCCACCATATTGAAGGAAGCATGAACGGTCCCCTGGGACGGTTTGCATCCGAAGGGAAGATGAAAGGTGTCGGGGTGCTAAGATCACACGGGGGCCGTTATCAGGCGGTACAGGACGGAGAGGTACAAATAGACATTGCCGTGATCGGGGCTGCCTGTGCCGATCCTTTCGGCAATGCCAACGGACTATACGGTCCTTCAGCTACCGGTCTGTTGGGCTTTGCCCTCGCAGACTCCCAATATGCCGACAAAGTGATCGTGGTAACCGATAATATGGTGCCTTTTCCCTGCGTACCCTGGCAAATACAGGGAAACTATGTTGACTACACCGTAGAGATCGATAAACTGGGTGATCCGGAAAAGATCATATCCGGCACCACACGTATTACCAAAAGTCCCGATCGTCTTTATCTGGCCGAGCTGACAGCGCGTTTCTGTGATATTACCGGTATCATCCATGAGGGTTTCTCTTTTCAGACCGGAGCGGGAGGCACCTCTCTTGCCGTTGGAGAATATTTTAAGGAGATCATGCAACAGAAAGGCATCAAAGCCCGGTTTGCCAGGGGAGGAAGCAATAAATATCTTGTATCCATGCTGGAAGAAGGACTGGTTGAATATATCCTCGACGGACAAACTTTCGACCTGGACGGGGTCCGTTCCATGGTGGATAATCCCAATCATGTATGGACCAGCCCCTTCACCTCTTATAATTATCACAGCAAAGGAAATTTCGCCGGTATGGTAGATGTTGTGATCCTCGGTGCCACAGAAGTGGATGTCCATTTTAATGCCAATGTGGTAACTCACTCTGACGGCTATCTGTTACACGGCATCGGAGGCTGGCAAAATTGTCTGTTCTCTAAAACCGTTATCCTGCCTGTCCCTCTTTTCCGTGATCGTATCCCGGTGATCGTTGATGAAGTAACCACCTTGTGCGGCCCCGGAGAACTAATTGATGTCATTGTTACCGAAAGAGGCATTGCCATCAACCCGCTGCGTACAGATCTGATTGAAAAAGTAAAAGGCTCCGGCCTGCCCGTTAAAAGCATTGAAGAACTGAAGGAAGAAGCTGAGAAAATCTGTGGCAAACCCGATAAACCGGTTTTTGACGATCAGCTCATTGCCGTGATAAAGTGGGTGGACGGAACCGTAATTGATGCGGTCAGAAAAGTGAGAGAGACCTTCAATGTTTGACTTGTTAACCTTTTCAGCACAGGCAAAATATTGTAAACAATCCTTCTCTCAGGACACCCGTTTTTCAAGGATCTTCCCGATATTATCGGCCAAACGGGCAGGAGTTTGTGTATTTATATCCACTATTTCCTCCGCCCTGAAACTCCAGGCAGTCTGCACGGCATCTACCAGACGATACCTTACGGCCCAAACCTGGGGCATCGGACTTTCCTTCAGGATTCCTTCAATAGCCCGTGCCCAACCCTGACCTTTCAGTTCAAGAGAACCCACTTCATCAATGATCAGCACGTCTTTTCCGTTTACCACGCCTTTCCACAACACATCTTCACCCCAACGAACAGCATCCGGAGAAAAAGTAAACTTTCCGGTTGACACTTTTCCTCTTTTTGCCTTCACATAACCAAAAGGTTTTTTTTCATCATCGGAAACAGATACAAGACGGTACCCCTTTTTCTCACCATCTTCTATCACTCCTTCGGCAAGCAGTCCTGCCGTTTTAATCCCTTTCTTTTTCAGCTCACTTACCAGGTCTTTCAGAAAAGTTGTCTTTCCGGCCCCAACAGGCCCTGTAACAAGATATACAGGCGGCCTTGATTCCAGAACTGCAGTAAAGGCTCTCAACAAACCACCAGCCAATGAAAGGGTACGGGTAATAATCGATACCGGTTTACGAACAATCTCATGGGGTCTGGAAAATACTTCCATCAATACGGGCATTGATGAAAAAGCCAGGCTCAGAGAAAGATACAGTTCTGCAAACCCTCTCTTAAAAAGGATCACTCTTACCAGCGGATTGCGCAACTCAACACTAATGGCTGAAAAGGAAACCATTACCATGACAGCACGCATGCTCATCTGTAATCCTGCCAACAACCCGGCCCTGTTAAACAGGCTGCCTGTTTCCACACCGTTCCATACCAGGGATGCCAATAATGTTATCACCAATAACTGGGCCCAGAAAAGCGGTTTTTTCAGATGCCTAACCGACTGTTTATATCGCAGGATGCAGGCAGTAACATAAAGTACCACCATACTTACCGACAGATAAGGCGATGTATGACCGATAGCCCAGAGCAGAAAACTCAGTAGCCCGAGATGAACAAATAACCAGATGACGGAATAACCACCGGAAAAAGAGAAACCGGCAGGTACCGTATCTTTCAGAACAACCGTTTTGTCTTCCGGAAATCTCCGGGACCTGTTGCCGATATAATAACCGATAATGGCGGCAAGGGTTCCCGTTACCAGATAAAGGGAGATAAACAATCCTGTCAGCACCCACGGATTCAGTTGCGACTCACGGATATTCATTTTCTCCAGGGCATATTTATAAAGGAAAACCAGTAAACGGACCAGATTATATCCATAGAGCACCAACAGGGTTATAAGCTTATGTAAAAGGGCACTAAAAACAGCCATGGCTCCTCCTGTGACATACCCCAAAAGATTTTTTCCAAAAATAAATATAAATAACTCCATGAGTAAACCTTCCAGCATGATCCCCGTCATAGGTCCAAGGATTACGGCACTGGGAGAAATGGATTTCATCAGAGCAGCAATCATGGAAGCACGCCAGTACAAACCGTTTTCACGCCAGATGCGGGAAAAGGAAACCATCAGCGTTACTGCAAAAAAAGACAATATGGTCCCCGACATGGGAAAACGCAGGTTGTGAAAGAAACTACCGAGCACAATTTCAAGTGTTCCCCAATAACTGCCAATAACCGCAGCTTTCAGCCACTTACTATTTAACTGACTATCTATCAATATCTTTAAATATCCTATCTTTTACTTATGTAACATTATACGCTGATATTCGTAATGTTAAAAGGCCTAAAAATATAAAAATATACAGGAAATTCAGATTAATCAGAATGGGAATAACAATGTTAATAATTGTTTCAGAAAGAATTTGGTTATTTCAGGAAACTTTTTGTATTTTGACATGCCAATGATATGAATCATATTCTAAAAGATGAGTGAGAAAATATTAAAGGCCCTGATGCAGCTTTTTGCTATTATTGCGAGGCCCGAAAGCAATAGTCAGGATCGCAGGATCGTAGTACAGTCTTTTCTAAAGCGGGAACTCAATCAGGAACTGGTAAAGGAATATCTGAAGATATTTGATCACTACTACAAGATACATCAGGAAAAACAGAAAGTAAAGGAAAAACGGGTCAGGAGGATCTCTTCTTCTTCGGTACGGGTACTAAAAATATGTACCGAGATCAATGAAGAGCTGACACAGCAACAAAAGATCATCGTATTATTCCAGTTGCTTGAGTTTGCCCGTTCGGATGGAGATACGGTAACCGATCAGGAAATGGCATTTATCAGCACAGTAGCTGACACCTTTAATTTTCCTGAGAATGAATTTGAAGAGATGTCTGCATTCATCCTGAACAAGCCTGATCTGTTTCCGGACACACCCAATATCCTGACTATTTCAGGCGGAAAAAATTTACCGGCCAAGAGCATTAAACAAATTGACCGCCCCGGTACCAATGGGATGATATGTATTTTTCATATTAATACGGGGAATGTCTTCTTGATCAAATATCTGGGAGACAGCGAGCTTTACATGAACAGCCAGTTGCTCCATAAAGACAGGATATATGTTTTCAATACCGGTTCTTCCCTCCGTGACCGGAAAGGAAAACCGGTTTATTACAGTGATGTCCTGAGCCGTTTTCAGGAGGACCGCTTTAAGGAAAAGTTATATTATCAGGTACGCAATATTGAATACCGCTTCAAAGGAGGAAAAGTGGGTATCCATAAGATGAGTTTTGAAGCCGAATCAGGCAAACTTATCGGCATTATGGGAGCCAGCGGTGCAGGAAAATCCACCTTGTTAAATGTCCTGAATGGCACCAATGCTCCTTCCGGCGGAGATGTACTGATCAACGGAGTAAATATCCATACTGAAAAAGAAAAAATTGAAGGATTGATCGGATTTGTTTCCCAGGATGACCTGTTGATTGAGGAGCTCACTGTATATCAGAACATTTATTTTAATGCCAAGCTTTGTTTTGGAGATTATACCGAAGAACAACTTAACAAGGCTGTTCATGATGTACTGAACAGCCTGGGCTTACTGGAGATAAAGGATCTGCTTGTGGGCTCCCCGCTCAATAAAAAGATCAGCGGAGGTCAGAGAAAAAGATTGAACATCGCATTGGAACTTATCCGTGAACCCCCCATCCTTTTTCTCGACGAACCTACCTCCGGTCTCTCTTCAAGAGATTCGGAAAACATCATGGACCTGCTGAAAGAACTTGCCCTGAAAGGGAAACTGGTCTTTGTGGTCATCCATCAGCCTTCATCCGATATTTTCAAGATGTTCGATAATCTGCTCATCCTGGATAATGGAGGTTATCTTATCTTTAACGGTAATCCGGTTGATTCCCTTACCCATTTCAAGAAGGAAATGCACTATGCCAACTGGAATGAGAGTGAGTGTCATGTTTGTGGTAACGTCAATGTCGAACAGGTATTCAATATTATAGAGACCCAGGTACTGGATGAATACGGAAAAGTTACCGGTACCCGGAAGATTCCTCCTGACGAATGGAACAATATTTTTTTGGAGAAGTTCCCGGATACCGAACCCAAAGAGGTAAAACGGGGAAAGATCCCGCCTATCAACTTTAAAATACCCAATAAGATAGTTCAGTGGCTGGTTTTCACCAAAAGAGACATTCTCTCTAAATTGTCCAATACCCAATATCTGGTCATTAACTTTCTGGAAGCTCCGGTACTGGCTTTTTTCCTGGCTTTTTTAATAAAATATTATGATGAAACAGGAACTACAGGATACACCCTCATCAATAATGATAACCTGCCGGTATATCTTTTCATGTCGGTTATTGTAGCTGTATTTATGGGATTGACCGTAAGTGCGGAAGAGATTATCAAGGACAGGAAAATACTAAAGAGGGAAGCTTTCCTGAATTTAAGCTGGCCCAGTTACTTGCTGTCTAAGGTATCCGTTCAATTTGCTATTTCTGCCATCCAGGCCTTAACTTTTGTACTTGTCGGAAATTACATTATGGAAATCAGAGGAATGTATTGGCAATACTGGTTGATCCTGTTTGCCACATGGACCTCTGCCAATGTCCTGGGACTGGTTATATCTGACAGTTTCAAAACCGTGGTTACAATTTATATCCTGATCCCTTTTCTGGTCATTCCACAAATTATTCTCAGTGGTGTTCTGGTAAAATTTGAGAAGTTGAATCCTGCTATTTCATCACCTGCACGGATACCATGGTATGGAGAGCTCATCACTGCCAAATGGGCATACGAAGCATTGGCCGTTTATCAATACATAGATAACAAATTTGAAAAGAGATTTTATCCGCTGGACAAAATGATGAGCATTGCCGATTTCAAGAAGATTTACTGGTACAATGAATTAAAATCCAAACTTGACCAGGTACAACGTAACTACGATAATCCCCAGAAAGCAAAAGAAATTTCCGAAAACCTGACACTTCTGGTCAACGAAATAGGTAACGAACTGAAAAAGAATCCCCGTATTCCTTTCCCGGAATATCAAAAACTTGTACATAAGGATATTTCTCCTGAATTATTGCAACGGACCAGACTTTATCTGGAAACGATAAAGAATTATTACAAAAAATACTATATCGCTGCCAGCAATAAAAAAGACCAGATCATTTCGGAAATGGAAAGAAAGGATAAGCAGGGCCTTATCAGAATGAAAGAACAGTACCTTAACGATCAGCTAAAGGAATTTGTTACCAATAAAAATGCCAAAAGGCGATTTGTTATCTACAAGGGGCATATCATACAAAAAATGGATCCCATCTATCTCGATCCTTCTTCAAAATTTATCAAGGCCCAATTTTATGCCCCGCGCAAACAGGTATTTGGATATTTTGTCCACACTTTCTGGGTGAATTTTGCCGTGCTCTGGATTATGACGATCTTTTTGTATTTTGTCTTACAGTTCAGACTTTTCAAACGATTCCTGGATCAGGCAGAACACTGGTCTTCACGGCTTTTCCCAAAAGAGGAATAGCGTAGGCATATAAAACAAATTCATAAAAGAGAAAAAAAGGTTGCCTATGGCAACCTTTTTTGCTTAGTATGAGTAAGGGTTAATATAGGCTTATTCCACAATTTCAATCATTTTAAAGGGTATCCGGATAATTGATTCGTAATCTTCACCTGCTTCCAGCATATCTTCATCATCCTCTTCATAATACCAGTTTATTTCCACATCATGCCTGGCTTTATGAATAGCTTCGAGTTTTTTGAAGACATCCAGGATACATTTGGATGAACTGGTATTAAAGTATTCCAACTGTATATTAACCGTTGTTTTAGGTTGTGGATTCTTTTTATATTCTTCAAGCCAGTCAACCAAAGGCTTGTAAAATTCTACCGAATTTTCAGGAATTGATCTTCCTTTTATTTCTATAACTCCCTTGTCCGCATCAAAACGAACCGTCGGAGTTTTTGGTGTCCCTTCAATGATCAATGGTTCCATAAGCTATATATTTAACTGTTTTTATTTACTACTACTTCATCAATAAATACATCCAGGTTAAAAAACGAATATTTATCGTCAAAAGGGATAAAGACATATTTCAGTTTATTTCCTGTTTTACGGGCGATATCCACAAGTCCGAGACCGCCTCCTCCCTTATCGGATAATTTTTGATGATTCAGGATAAACTTATACATATCCTTAAGATCATTCCTGGAACTGTCATTGATTTTATCTATTTTTTCTTTCAGATAGGCAATTTTTTCATTTTTGATAAAATTACCCGTAGAGATTCTATATCTGTTTTTTTCCTTGGTTACCACAAGAATTCCAAATCGTGGTTCATACTCTTCATCATAATCTTCCGGCAGATCATCAATATGATGGAAAAGGTTTTGCAGGCTTTCCACCAGAACATTATAAACTTTCTTACGCACCTTGGAAGGTTCGTTAAAGTCCTGCAACTTAGACTCTATGGTATCAAGCACATTGTTAATAAGATCGGTAGTGATACTGCCTTTGTAGGCCAAAAGGACATTTCCGTCAATCAGGTCAGCATAATAATCTTCAATGCTAAAATTCATTCGAAACGTTAATTTTTAAATCCTTTAGCCAAAAATAATGTAACAAATATAAAAAAATCTTATAAAATAAACCTTCTTTAATTAGAAAAACAAAAGCGCCTGTAAAATAATTGTTTTAATGATCTCTTCTGTTTCGTACCGGAAATTTTTTCAGAAATACTTTCAGTCCCCCATGATTTAGTTCGTATCTGGCCGATGGCTTTAATCCGATTCTTTTAAATGCCTGGTTATTGCTACTGAGTATCCAGGCGTCATAGCCGGCAAATTTTTCCTTCAGCACGACGCCTATGGATCTGTAAATATTTTCCAGGTCCCCGGGTTTCATCCGTTTTCCAAAAGGCGGGTCCATCATGACAATACCGGGTCTTCCGGCCGGTGCCGTCAATTCCTGCAAGGGCATAATCTTCAGTTTCACCACCTCTTTTAGTCCGGCATTCGTGACATTTAACCGGGCCAGTCGAATAGCGACAGCCGACCGGTCGGCACCCAGTATAAGTGACATAGGACGATGTTGTCCGCCGGAATACATGGTTTTGACTACCTGATAAAGATTGGCATCATAATCTTTCCATTTGATAAAAGCATATTTACTGCGCATATAACCCGGAGGAATACCTGTTGCGATCATAGCCGCCTCGATGGGTAAGGTGCCGGAGCCACACATCGGATCAATAAAGGGGGTATTCCCCTGCCATCCGCTCAGCAGGATCATGCCGGCAGCCAGCACTTCATTCAGATTGGCGATTCCCTGCCGTACCCGGTAGCCTCTCTTGTGCAGCGAGTCTCCCGAACTATCCAGCGATAAGACACATTTCTTTCCCGATATCTGTATGTTCAAACGTATATCCGGTGATTCCCTGCTAACGCCCGGACGGGTACCCGTTTTGTCCCTGAAACGATCAACCACCGCATCTTTGACCCGCTGTTCAATAAAATGCGAATGGTTAAAATAAGGGGAATGGATCACTGCATCCACTACAAATTTCTGATGACTGGAAAAGAAGGTTTCCCATGGAAAGTCATATAATGCCTTATATAATATTTTGTCATCTGTTGCCTGAAACTCAGTGATGACACGTAATATCCGCAAAGCAGTGCGCAAGTGATAATTTGCTGCATATAATAATTTTTTATTCCCTGTAAAAGTTACGGCACGGCTTTTCACCCTGATATCCGTACCACCCAGTCGCATCACTTCTTCGGCAAGGATTTCCTCCAGACCCTGGAAAGTGGTCGCAACCAAAGGAAACCGTTTTTCTTCAAACGAATAGATGTTCATTTTTCTCCTTCCCTTCTGTTTCTTAAAATCTTATCCACCAGGTTAACTGCATTGAAGAACCGCTTATCACCACTACCGGACACCATACCATAGCGGAAATTATATTTTTTTATCTCCTTTTCATACATTAAAAACAATTCTTCTCTTTTCCTGCCAGGATTTTCCCTGGCAGGGTCAGGTACCCAGGCAATATCCGGACGGCAGAGCAAATATAAATCTATTTTTCTGTTTGTAATAGCTTTATGAAGCCATTCCGGAACTTTGCCATATACTACTGAAAGCCATACTTTAATAATAATAAGATCCGTATCCAGAAAAACAACCGGCATCTTACTATTTATTATTTGTTCAGGCACTTCGATCTGATGACGGGCTATATGAATAACATCCGCATAGGTATAAGGCACCGTAAGATTTTCCACATAGCTCCGGGCATATTCAGGTATCCACTGCCCCCCGTAATGACCGGCTAACTGCCGGGCCAGAGTCGTTTTTCCGGTCGATTCCGGTCCCGTTAAAACTATTACCTCCGGACCTTTATTTATTTTTCCCCTTATCATTGATTCTTTACGGTTTTTGTATGCAGATCTTTTTCCCATTGTATATATCCCACCACAGCCATGGAAGTATAAACCAGAAAAAGTCCGGCTGTCAGATCGAGTCCCTTGTAAATATACAACCCCATGGAAACCAGGTCAACAATTATCCAGATTAACCACTGTTCCAATATTTTACGGGCAAGCATCCAGGTAGCCACTATGCTGGCTGCAGTAGTAAAAGCATCCCAGTAAATCAACTGGGAAGAAGGAATATGAAGCCAGTGAGGCACATGATGGAGCAACCACACCAATATCCAGTAAATCACAAAAGTCACGCCGAGAAGAACCAATGCATTCCTCAAATCCAGTGTACTGACACGCAGACTGTCTTTTTCTCCGCTTTTCCCGCCATACAGCCAGTTATACCATCCATAAATGCTCACTATCAAATAGTAAACCTGTAATCCCATATCGGCATATAGTCTGGAATGGTAAAAGACATAAATATAAAATGCCGAGGTCAGGATGCCAAAAGGCCACAGCCATATCTTTTGCTTAATGCTGAACCAAAGATAAATAAGGGCAAAAAGGACACCCAGGAGCTCTGTTATCAGGGCATTGTGTTGTATAAACCAGTTAAACAGGATCTCAAGCATGTCAGATATCTTCCGGATTTATCACAGGATGCGGCATAATTTCACGGACTGCTAATCCTGTATCGTTTCCCCCGCCTTTATTTCCCTTCCAGTTTCTTTTGGTACAACGGGTCATTACCAATGACTTCCACCGCTTTATGAAAATCGGGAGAACCTTCATTGATGATCCTGAAGTAAGCGGTTGAATTCCAGATATCCCTGGCGATCAAGGCACGGATCAAGAGACGCAGTTTGGGTTCTGTTCGTCTGAATTCATCTTCATCTGCCCTGATATTTTTTCCCTCACCGGCATTTCTCAGGCTTTGCATCATATCATCGGGCAAACGGAATTTACGGATATAATCATCTGCTGTCGGATATTTCCGGATGATCTCTTTCCGGTGATTATCCTGCCAACCCAACACGAAAGAGGTGAGCACTCCCTGTCCTATCAGCTTTCGCAGATAAGGGGTATTCCCGGATGTATCGGCCGGCACAAAAATATCCGGCATTATCCCTCCACCTCCATAAACTACCCGATGGTCTTTCAGGGTATAATAACGCAGCGAGTCGGAAAAATGAATACTGTCAGCCGATAGCAATTCTCCGTGTATGTACCTTTTATCCAGTTCGTTCATATATGCATCATAACCATTTTTATATGATTTCTGTATCAGACGTCCCGAGGGCGTATAGTACCGGGCAATCGTCAGTCTGACCATACTATAATCCGGCAGGTAGAAGGGTTTTTGTACCAACCCTTTTCCAAAAGTACGGCGGCCTACAACCAGTCCCCTGTCCCAGTCCTGTATGGCACCGGTAAAAATTTCACTGGCTGAAGCAGAGCCTTCGTTTACCAACACCACCAGTTTAACATTTTTTAAACGTCCTTTGTCGGTTGTAAGAAAATCCTGGCGTTTCAGATGAGCCCCCTGCATATAAACGATCAATTTGCCCTCAGTCATAAACTCATCCACCAGGTCGGTTGCTGTAGTAAGAATCCCTCCTCCGTTATCCCGCAAGTCTATAATAATCCCTTTCATCTTGTCAAGCGGAAGTGTATCCAGTGCCTGGTGAAACTCATCCATGGTCTTGGCAGAAAACCGGTTGATCTTGATATAAGCGGTTTTATCATCAACCATATAGGAAGCATCCAGGCTATATATGGGTATCTTGTCGCGTGTAATGGTAAAATGTAATAAGCCCGGGTGGTGATGTCTTACAATTTCCACCTCTACCTTAGTGCCCTTGGGACCGAGAAGTCTTTTCCGAACTCCGTTGGTGGTGATCCCTATGCCCGCTACATTCTCACTATCAATACGAACGATCCGGTCACCCGCCATAATACCTACTTTCTCAGACGGACCTCCACTGATAGGAGAGATCACGATGATCGTGTCATTCAGGATATTAAAATAGATGCCTACCCCATCAAAGTCCCCGATCAGCGGCTCATTCATTTCTTTTACTTCATCCTTCGTGATATAAACCGAATGCGGGTCCAACTCTTTCAGCAACTGACGGATAGCATCTTCCACCAGTTTATTTTCATTAACAGTATCAACATAATACCCGGTGATCAGGTTCAGCAACTTATTCAGCTTAAAAGCCTGTTCATTAAAAATCTGGGCATGTACAGCAGGCAGAAAGACCAGTTGGATAAGGATCAGAAACAGAAAAGTGCGTATGTTCTTATTCATTCGTGTATATTTTTAGAATCTGTTTTTTATCAGCTATTATCTCTTTTCAAATTACCTCTCCGACTTTCTCCCGGATGCCATAGAGCAATTTTTCCCTTCTCCACTTCTTAACCTGCTCTTCCATTATTTAACTCTAACAAAAAGACTCCATCATTCCATCCCGCCTCCGCTGGAAGCTATGGCGGGCAAAGCATTCTATCATTCACTCATTCAATCATTCAATCATTCAATCATTTACTCATTCACTCATTCACTCATTGTCTATTCCCATTCAATGGTAGCAGGGGGTTTCGAGCTGATATCATATACCACCCGGTTTATGCCCTTTACCCTATTAATAATATCGGAAGAGACCTGAGCCAGGAAGTCATAAGGCAGGTGTGACCAGTCGGCTGTCATACCATCGGTTGAATTCACAGCACGCAACACCACAACATGTTCATAGGTACGTTCATCACCCATGACGCCAACAGACTGCACGGGCAGCAGGATCACCGCAGCCTGCCATACCTGGTCATACAGATTTTCCCGTTTGAGGCTTTCGATAAAGATATTATCAGCTTCCTGCAGGATCCTTATTTTCTCACGGGTAATATCTCCCAGGATACGTATAGCCAGGCCGGGGCCGGGAAAAGGATGCCGTCGCAGAATATGATCAGGCATTTCCAGGGCCCGTCCTACCCGTCTCACTTCGTCTTTGAACAACAATCGCAACGGCTCCACCACTTTCAGGTGCATTTTCTCAGGCAAACCTCCCACATTATGATGGGATTTGATGGTGGCGGAAGGACCTTTTACAGAGACCGATTCGATCACATCAGGATAGATGGTCCCCTGGGCCAGCCATTTAACATCTTTTATTTTCCGTGCTTCTTCGTCAAAAACCTCAATAAATGCCTTGCCGATGATCTTTCTTTTTCTCTCGGGCTCTGACACCCCGGCAAGCGCATCCAGAAAACGTCCTGAAGCATCCACTCCGATCACATTCAATCCCATATGCCGGTAAGAATCCATCACCCCGGCAAACTCATTCTTCCGCAACAGGCCGTTATTTACAAAGATACAGGTCAGATTGGATCCTATGGCCCTATGCAATAAAACCGCAGCCACACTGGAGTCAACGCCACCGGATAATCCGAGTACCACTTTGTCATCTCCGATCTTTTCTTTCAGATCATGAACAGTTGTTTCTATAAATGAACCGGGGGTCCAGTTGCGTGACATATGACAAACATTGACGACAAAATTTTCCAGGATCTCTTTACCCTGCGTGGTATGATATACTTCCGGATGAAACTGTATGGCATAGGTTTCTTCCCCTTCGATCTGATAAGCGCCAATTCTTACATCCGCGGTACTTCCGATGACCCGGTAGTTTTCAGGAACACGCGCAATGGTATCACCGTGTGACATCCACACCTGCGTTCCGGGCTTTATATTCCGGAACAAAGGATTTCCGGTATCCACATATTTCAGATTCGCACGTCCGTATTCCCGGCTTCCGGACGGAAGGACCTCCCCTCCATAATAATGGGCAAGATATTGTGCGCCATAACATATTCCCAACAGGGGAAGATGTCCCTTAATCCCGGTAAGATCCGGGATGGGAGCTTCTTTGTCCCGGACGGAAAAAGGACTTCCCGAGAGGATCACTCCCTTTACCGATGCATCCGACACAGGGAAATGGTTATACGGATGGATTTCACAGTAAACATCCAGCTCTCTTATCTTTCTGGCTATCAACTGCGTATATTGAGATCCGAAATCCAGTATTAAAATCTTCTCTGTCATACCTGAATATTGAACGGGGATAAAGATAAGATTTTCTTATCAGAAAAGATAAGATGTAAAAAGCTGCCGAAGCAGCTTTTAATATATCCTTGTTGAAGAACTATTTAAATTTCTTCAGAAGATCCTTTACGGCATTTTTGTTCACTGTAAAGCCCATCATTTTCAGTTTCACATAATCTTCACTGAAGAAATAATATCCGAACTTCTTATCATTTTCCCCAACATTACGTGATCCGGAACTGGAATCCTTGATCAGGTACCAGTATTTCCCGTCTTTTATCAGATAGCCTACCAGGTGCATCCCATGATCGTCGGTAGTTGTATGATTGGAGAAACGGAATTGCCGGGCATCATCATTGATATAATCGGAGGGGATGTCGAAATCAGGGATAAGGGCCACATTGGTTTCCCGGCTGAAACCGGCTTCGGAAACATCACCGCCGATACTTACCGTATATCCTTTTTTAATGGCCTCATGTAAAGCTTTCATGAAATCGTCCAGCGGCATATTATAGTATTCCTTACTGTGCCACCAGTTATCCGGCACCTTGTATTCCACCTGTTTCCAGAAAGGTTCCTGTTCATAGGAAAGGATCTCCACATAATCGTCCGGATTGATCTTCAACACATCATGTAAGAACTGTTTCGGAGTATAGGTTTTACCCTTCCAGGTAAAAGATTCGGGAGGAGTACCCATGTAATGATCCATGATCTTTTTGATCGTTGACAACACCTCGTCCTCATTCCAGGCGTTGGCCTTTTTTACCGAATTCAGATAAGTTTTCATCTCTTTCACCATGTCACCGTGATCATAGAATTTTCTTCCTCCTATCAAACCGGTATATACTTCTTCCGGTACGGCGCCATATTTTTTATAAATACGTGCTACGGCATTGCCTTCCGACCCCTGATCGAAAAGGGAATTCCCTCTTTCTCTCACAAACCGTCTTGCTTTTTCCACATACTCCCAGTAAACGGTGAACATTTCGGATATTTTTATTTTCTGTCCGGTCTGTCTGTACACTTCCGACTCGTACATGGAGGTTGTGGAGAAGCACCAGCAGGTACCCGTACTCCCTTGGGAGACAGGCGGAAAATGCCATTCCGTTTTATACAAAGCCGGATCATTGGGAAGATCCAATCCCGACTGGTCCATAGCAAAATATCTTCTTATTTGCTTCGGATGTTGTTTTTCTTTTACCTCCTGTATATCTTTCAGGATATAATTCTGATAAAAGCCGGGCTTATACTCTTTGAAGACCGCTTTGCTCTTATCCTTAGGCTGTCCGAAAACAAAGGGCACAGCCAATAATAAAACCAGTGCTGATACATAAAATTTTTTCATCTTTGCTATATTTTGGTTAAACAGTTCAAATGTAATGAATATTACCGTACAATATTATAGAAGGTTGATAAATTCCCTTGCCCTGGTAAATTTCTTTTTCATCTATTTTCTGTGCTGAATTCTGTGGTCATTTGGTTATCATTAGCCTAAAGACGTGTAATTGAAAAATAATAAAAAGTTTAACATGGATTCTTTGCGTCCCTTAGCGCTGCGAGCCTTCTATGCATAATTATAATGTTGATATATAATAAATTACAATCATCAATTTTCAAATTCCCCACCTGATCGGCGGGAAAAGCAAATAAATTATGATACTCATATTAGAACATGGCCAATCACCTGCGTAGTTTTTAATATTGGCTTACTTACAATTTCAGGGTGATTGTGGTCGTACCAAAGGTACATCAAAACGGCTGCCATCTTCTGCCAGAAAAGTAGCGGGAAAGATCTCCCTGGCCTCCTCCAGAAGCACATTCAATTCCTTATAGCGGGCGGAGAAATGTCCGATCACCAGTTTTTTTACACCGGCTTCCCGGGCGATAAGGGCTGCCTGCCGTGCGGTGGAATGTCCTGTTTCCCCGGCTCTTTCAACATCTTCATTGGCAAAGGTGGCTTCATGATAAAGCAGATCAACTCCCTGAATAAAAGGGATGATACGCCGGTCATAACCTGTATCGCTACAAAAAGCATAAGATCGTGGGGCCGGACCGGGAAGGGTCAGCCTGTCATTGGTAATCAGGGTCCCGTCTTCCATAATAAAATCTTCTCCCAGTTGGATCCCTTTTCTTTGGGTTACGGGGATTTTATACTTTTCGATCATCCCGGGTATGAAATTACGTACCCTTTCCTTTTCCCTGAATAGATACCCACAGGTGGGGACTCTGTGAACCAGGGGAAAATGGCGAACAGTAACAATTTTATCTTCAAAGATCACATTTGATTTATTGCATTCCAGCGGATGAAAGATCACCTCGTAGGGCAGGTGAATATCGAACAGGCTGATATGTTGAAGAACGACATGCTCCAGTTCCGGAGGACCATAGAGATGGAGGTCCTGTTCCCGTCCCATGAGTCCAAAGCTGGAGAGTAATCCGAACAATCCAAAAACATGGTCACCATGGAGATGGCTGATAAAAACATGATTCAGACAGCCCAGCCTGAACTTCATTTTTCGGAGTTGCATCTGCGTACCTTCACCGCAGTCGATCAAAAAAAACCGCTCCTGTACATTGAGCACCTGAGCGGTTGGAAATCTATTCGATGTAGGTAAAGCAGAGCTGCTTCCCAGAATAAACAGCGAA
>WFSC01000137.1 GCA_015486185.1 Bacteroidales bacterium
GTGGCTTATAAAAGATCACAATCCCCAGTACGGCAAAATAAGATAGCTGGAATCCAGGATCCCGGATTAATACAGGTCGAATCACAAGTAGGATAAAAGCGGATACTGCCAGAATATTAAAAATATCTGCTTTACGACGGAAAGACTGCCCGAGCAATAACAGACTAAACATCAATGTAGCACGCATCACCGAAGGGGAAAGGCCGGTAATAAATGCATAACTCCACAGCAGGAGTAAAACCATAACTAAACGGATCACTACTATAGACCTTCTTTTCCCAAAGAAAGAAAACAGGTACATGGAGACCAGATAAATAATACCGACATGCAGTCCGGAAATAGCCAGAATATGCATGGTCCCACTATCAGCAAGATATTTCTTTGTTCCGGGATCCAAAAACTCCCTGTCTCCTGCTGTCAGAGCCGAAGCTACGGCCAGATTTTCCCTTGTAAGCCCATAAGCCTTCAAACGGGACACCAGTGTATATTGAATCCTTTTTGCGATCAACACAGGATAGAACGCCGGTTTACCCTGTATATACCGCCATGCTTTTTCAGACACAAATACCCTCCAGAAGATCCCCCGGTCTTCCTGATAACGACGATAATTAAATTCCCCCGGGTTGCCATAATAAGTAAAAGGTTCAAGGCGACCATGAAAAAGGATAATTTCACCGGGTTTTGCTGAAATGATGCGGCTGTTTTTCCGGAAATACAATACCATCTTACCATGCGTTTTATACCATGTCTTATTTTTCCGGATGCCACGGGTTATGATTTCCACCCGTACAGAATTATCTTTTACGACTGCCGGCTGATATACATATCCTGCAACCACCGAATCCCCGTCAAAAAAAATCTTTTTTTGACGGATAATACCGGTCATGGCAGAAGCAATCATGCCGAGCGAAAAAAATAAAACCAGGATCCCGGAGCCACCAGGCCACTCCCGCTGGTAACGAACAGCCGGATCTTTTGCCATATAGCTCCATAATACAAGAAACAGGCCAATCATGGAGGTGATCCCGACGCAAATCCAGGGATGCTCTCCATACAGTCCAATCAAATCTCCTATAATAAAAGGAATTAATATCCTTACAAACGGAATTTTCCTTATCCCGGTAAAAGAGAAATTCGGCATAAAAAACAATCGAAAGGAGTGGTTTTTTCGAAAGGTAATAAACTTATACCGATTATCAAAGAAAAGCAGCCGGGGGTACTACCATGTAAGGAGCCCGGGAACTTTATGACCGGGAAGGATGGTGCGGTAGGATGCTTTGAATTTTCCTTTACTGATAGCCTTTAGTTTAGAGCTTAGTAATTTTTTCCGCAACGGCGAAACAAGGTCGGTAAACAATATTCCGTTCAGATGATCAAATTCGTGCTGGATAATCCGGGAAGCAATGCCATCATATTCTTCCTCGTGCCAGTCACCCTTTTCATCCTGATAGCGTATCTTTATTTTTCCCTCACGGTTAACATCCTCCCGGATATTCGGGATACTAAGGCATCCTTCATTAAATGAAACCGTTTCCCCGTATCTTTCCAATATTTCAGGATTAATAAATACTTTCCTGAAATTTTCCAATTCGGGTTCGTCTTCGGCATAGGGAGTTGCATCCACCACAAATAAGCGCACAGACTGTCCTACCTGGGGAGCTGCCAACCCGACACCTTCCGATTCGTACATTGTCTCGAACAAATTCTTAATGAATTCGTCCAATGCCGGTAAGCCCACCGGAACTTCTACGGCTTTTCTCCGCAACACAGGATGTCCGTAAACCACAACAGGAAATACCATATCAATAATTTTTTATCTGTTCCATATAACCCTGCAGAATAATTGTAGCACTCACTTTATCTACCAAAGCCTTGTCTTTTCTTTTTTCCTTTTTTACACCTCCTGCAATTATGGCCTGATGTGCCAACACGGATGTAAAACGTTCATCATACAAGGTTATTTTTTTTGACGGGTAGGTTTTGTTCAGTTTCTTTACAAACGGGTTGATCCAGCGGATCGCTTCGGACGGCTCGTTGTTCATCTGCCTGGGATATCCGACCACAAACTCGTCTATTTCTTCTCTTTCGAGATACTCCTGAATAAACTCCCATATTTTATGAGCAGGCACGGTCGTAAGACCCTGCGCAATCATTCTCCCCGGATCCGAGACAGCGATCCCGACCCTTTTTTTCCCGTAATCCACAGCCATGATCCTGCCCATTATCCACTTATTATTTATAATTATTTTAAATTACAAAAATACATCATTTTTTATTATAATAAAAAAAGGCCGGTATTTTCAACCGGCCTTAAATCATAATCAGGTTAATTACATTCAGACCTCTTCCTTATTATATTCCATTTCAGCCATCCTCTTGTAATACTCATAACGCCATTTGGCATCTGCTTTTGCTTTGGCAAACAGTCTGTCTGCCTCTTCGGGGAAGGTTTTCTTAAGAGAAGTAAATCGGACCTCGCTATGCAGGAACTCGTCAAACTTGCTCCAGTCAGGCTCTTTGGAATCCAAAATAAAAGGATTCTTTCCCTGTTCTTCCAGATCAGGGTTATACCTGTACAGAGGCCAGAAACCGGATTCTACCACCAGTTTCTCCTCATCCTGGGTATAAGCCATTCCCTTATGCAGACCATGAGCAATACAGGGAGAATAAGCAACGATGATGGAAGGTCCCTTATAGGCTTCAGCTTCCCTGACAGCTTTGAACAATTGGGCATTACTGGCACCCATAGCTACTTGTGCAACATAAACATAGCCATAGGTCATGGCCATGGCGCCGAGGTCTTTTTTACGTGCTTTTTTACCGCTGGCAGCAAATTTGGCTACGGCACCTGTTGGAGAAGCTTTCGAGGCCTGTCCTCCTGTATTGGAATACACTTCGGTATCGAGCACCAGCAGGTTCACATCCTCTCCTGAGGCCAAGACGTGATCCAGTCCGCCATATCCGATATCATAGGCCCAGCCGTCACCACCAATGATCCAGACAGATCTTTTTACCAGGTATTCTTCCAGCTCAAGAATATCTTTAGCAACGGCATCGCTTTCTGCTTTTAATGCAGCAACAACCTTTTCGGAAGCTGCCGTAGAGCCCTGGCCATCATTAAAATTATCCAGCCATTCCCTGAAAGCTTCTTTTGTAGCATCCGCCACTTTATTTCCGTCAATGGCATCTTTCATCATCCGGGCGATTCGTTCTCTTATCTGGCGCACGCCAACTGCCATTCCTAAGCCATATTCAGCATTATCTTCGAAGAGAGAATTGGCCCAGGCCGGTCCTTTACCATCAGCATTAAAAGTATAGGGAGTAGAAGGTGCAGAACCTCCGTAGATAGAAGAACATCCGGTAGCGTTGGCGATCATCATACGGTCACCATACAATTGGGTAACAATTTTTATATATGGTGTTTCTCCACAACCTGGGCAGGCACCGTGAAACTCAAAGAGTGGTTGTGCAAACTGGCTGTTTTTTACCGTCTTGTGTTTATCAACAACATTTTCTTTGTACCCCACTTTTTCGTCCATGTAGTCCCAGCGATCTATTTCGTCAAGCTGCGTATCCAACGGCTTCATCACCAATGATTTTTCCTTTGACGGGCAAGCTTCCACGCAGTCGCCGCAACCGGTACAATCCAGCACACTTACCTGGATCTTGTAATAATAATCTTTGGTAGGTCCGACACCTTTGATAACCTTTGTGCCTTCCGGTGCATTTTTGACCTCTTCCTCCGTCAGCAGGAAAGGACGTATGGCAGCATGAGGACAAACATAGGAACAGATATTACACTGGATACAATTCTCACTGATCCACTCCGGCACATCCACAGCCACACCCCGTTTTTCATATTTCGTCGTCCCTGCAGGGAACGTACCGTCTTCACGCCCTTTGAAAACACTTACCGGCAGATCATCCCCTTTCAGGTGATTGATCGGATCGGCAACATTTTTAATGAAATCCGGCACATTCTTACGGGTATCCTCCCTGGGGTTTACCACAATATCTTTCCATTCTGACGGCACCTTAACCTCGGTTACTTCGCCTCCTTTATCCACAGCCGCATAATTCATGTTTACTATCTTTTCTCCTTTCTTGCCATAGGATTTTACAATAGCTTTTTTCATCTCATCCACGGCAAGATCATAAGGTATCACATTGGAGACTTTAAAGAATGCGGACTGCATGATCGTATTGGTACGCGTACCGAGGCCGATCTCTTTTGCTATCTGGGTAGCATTAATGATATAAAATTTAATATCATTTTCCGCCATAAATTTTTTCATATGATCCGGGAGACGTTTTTTGGTCTCTTCTTCGTCCCATATGCTGTTCAGCAAAAAGGTCCCTCCCCTTTTCATTCCGTGAAGCATATCATATTTATCCAGATAGCTGGGTACATGACAAGCTACAAAATCAGGTGTATTAACCAGATAAGTAGAAAAAATGGGATGATCGCCGAAACGCAGGTGGGAAATGGTAATCCCTCCGGATTTTTTTGAATCGTAGGCAAAATAAGCCTGGCAATATTTATCGGTAGCCCCGCCAATGATCTTGATAGAGTTTTTATTGGCGCCCACCGTACCGTCCGAACCCAGTCCGTAAAACTTCCCTTCGAAAGTTCCTTCGGGTGTCACATTGATCTCAGGTCCCATGGGAAGAGATGAAAAAGTTACATCATCGATGATACCAATGGTAAACTGATCTTTCGGCTTTTCCTGTTTCAGGTTTTCAAATACCGAAATGATCTGGGCCGGAGTAGTATCTTTGGAGCTCAGGCCGTAACGTCCACCCACTACCAGGGGCCTGTTTTCACGGTCATAATACATATCCCTTACATCCTTATATAAAGGTTCCCCGCCCGCACCGGGTTCTTTTGTCCTATCAAGAACGGCAATACGTTTCACCGTTTCGGGCATGGCTTTCAGAAAATATTTCGGAGAATAAGGACGATACAGATGTACAGCAATCAAACCCACTTTTTCGCCCTTGCCTACAAGATATTCCACTACTTCCCTGGCTGTATCAGTTACAGAACCCATGGCAACAATAACATGTTCGGCATCGGGAGCTCCGTAATAATTAAAGGGGTGATATTCCCTTCCGGTAATTTTCGAGATCTCCTGCATATAGGATTCAACTACATCATCCACATGTTCGTAATAAGGATTTACTGATTCTTTTGCCTGGAAGTAAATATCAGGATTCTGAGCCGTTCCTCTGGTTACCGGATGTTCGGGGTTTAACGCCCTGTTACGGAAAGCCTGTACAGCATCCATATCTACCAGATCTTTCAGATCATCCATTTCAAGTGCTTCCACTTTCTGTATTTCATGAGAAGAACGGAAACCATCGAAGAAATGCAGGAAAGGAACACGGGTTTTGATGGCAGAGAGATGAGCCACGGCAGCCAGGTCCATGATCTCCTGGATACCACCTGAAGCCAACATGGCAAACCCGGTTTGACGGGTAGCATAGATATCGCTATGATCACCAAAAATAGACAAGGCATGTGCAGCCACTGACCGCGCACTCACATGGAATACGCCCGGCAATAGTTCACCGGCAATTTTGTACATATTAGGGATCATCAGCAACAGACCCTGCGAAGCGGTAAAGGTAGAGGTCAGGGCACCTGCCTGCAGGGAGCCGTGTACAGCCCCGGAAGCACCTCCTTCAGACTGCATTTCCACCACCCGTACTTCCTGTCCGAAAATATTTTTTCTGCCATGAGCAGCCCATTCATCAATATTTTCTGCCATAGGAGACGACGGGGTGATCGGATAAATGGCAGCTATTTCACTAAACATATATGCTATGTGGGAAGCAGCATAGTTCCCGTCACACGTGATAAAATTTTTCTTTTTCGTCATAATCTCTTGTATTAAATATTATCTATCTAAAAACTTTTTAATGTTCCTTTTTAAATTAGGAGCCAAATTTAAACCAATTTAGGAATTTCCCATATGAATTTTATCATTTGGATAAAAAAAAGCGGATAAATCCGCTTTTACATTGACTCTGATTTTATAGTTAATCACTATTCATTGAGATAAGAAATTCTTCGTTCGAGTTGGTTTGCAACATCCGGTCGCGTAAAAACTCCATCGTTTCGACAGGGTTCATATCTGCCAGATAATTTCGCAGGATCCATACTTTGTTGAGCATATTTTTATCCAGGAGCAGATCTTCACGCCGTGTACCGGAAGCATTGATATCCACCGCCGGGAAAATACGTCTGTTGGCAAGCTTACGGTCAAGCTGCAATTCCATATTACCGGTTCCCTTGAATTCTTCAAAGATCACATCGTCCATCTTCGAACCAGTCTCGGTCAGGGCTGTTGCAAGAATCGTCAGTGAGCCTCCGTTTTCTATATTCCGGGCAGCGCCAAAGAAACGTTTCGGTTTCTGCAAGGCGTTTGAATCCACCCCTCCGGATAACACACGACCCGAAGCAGGTGCAATGGTATTAAAAGCCCTGGCCAGCCGGGTAATCGAGTCAAGTAAGATCACCACATCATGACCGCTCTCAACAAGCCTTTTAGCTTTCTCCAGCACAATATTAGCTACTTTCACATGACGCTCGGCCGATTCATCAAAAGTTGAAGCAATCACCTCAGCTTTAACATTCCTGGCCATATCCGTGACTTCCTCAGGACGTTCATCTATAAGCAGCACGATCAGATAAACCTCCGGCTGATACCGGGCAATGGCATTAGCTATGTCTTTGAGTAATACGGTCTTGCCTGTTTTTGGCTGGGAAACGATCAGCCCGCGCTGACCTTTTCCGATAGGAGCAAACAAATCCAGTATGCGAACCGAAAGGCTTCCCTGTCCCTTGTCGCATAGTTTGAACTTTTCATTCGGGAACAAAGGGGTAAGGTAATCAAAAGGAACACGATCACGAATAAAGTCAGGATCCCTGCCGTTGATCTCAATAATCTTGCTCAGGGGAAAATATTTTTCACCGGGACGTGGTGGACGAATATTTCCGGTAATGGTATCCCCCGTTTTTAATCCGAAAAGTTTTACCTGATTATGGGAAATATAGACATCGTCTGGAGAATTCAGGTAATTATAATCGGATGACCGAAGGAAGCCATACCCTTCAGGTGTAAGTTCAACCACACCGGTAGTAGTAACAATCCCGTCAAAGTTATATCTTTCGGCTTCCGGTATGATCGTATTCTCTACAGCCACTCCGTTGGGCTGATTGTTGTTTCTGTACCGGTTTTTACGATTGTTGTTATTGTTGTTATTATTGTTTCTGTTTTTGTCCTGGCTCGTATTATCTGCCTCTGTATTATTACCCTGTACCTGTGCCCGCATTTCTTCGGAAGCCTGTTCTTTTTTTTGTTCTGCAGTTTTGGCCGGGCCTTCCTTCCCATGTTCAGGATTTACACGGCTCGCCTCATTCTTTGCCTGTTTTTCTTCCGGTATAACGCCTGCAGGATCCTGTTTTCGTGTTATTTTTACTTTTCTGGACCTGCCGGCATTATTGCCCTCCTGAACACTTGATTTTTCAGGCCTTTTTTCTTCAACAGATTCTTTAGTCGCTGCAGCCTGTATATTATCTGTAGATTTCTTCAAATTTTCTTTTGAAGAATCGCTCCTTTTATTGGACCTCCGGCCTTTATTACTTTGCCGGGAATCTGTTTTTTCAGCACTTTTATTACTTTCCTGTGTTTGGGAGGTTCTTTCCGCTGCCAACACAGCCTGCTGGTCGAGGATCTTGTAAATCAAATCCTCTTTCCTTAGAGAATCTACCCGCCTTATCTTAAGACCTTTGGCAATCTCTCTCAGGTCAGCAACCAACTTCTTGTTTAACTCTAGAATATCGTACATAAATTATTAATATAAATTTGGAATTCGCGATCTGGATTCGTTATGAACTGGTCAATTGACGAAAAAATCATGAAAATGAATGAATCAGGCACGAAACATTATAAGGAACTGCATTACCTGTTCAGAAATCCGGTGCAATATTACAGAAAACAATCCAAAACTCAAATTAAAATTTTATTTTTTCAAACTTATCCCGGTTCCATGTTAAAAACATATAAACACTGTAGGAAATGGGCGTGGTAAGGGGCTACGTTTTTGAGCCTGCCTATACAAAATCTCACGGATAGGCAAATATACAAAAAATATTGATAAAATCACTGATTTATAGTAACTTTTTTATGTGGATTTCGTACTCAAAATACCTACTGGCATGGCATGAAACAATTAAAAATTATAAAGCAGGTCACCAACAGGGATGAACTGTCTCTGGATAAGTATCTTCATGACATTGGCAAAGTAGAGCTTCTGTCAGGAGAAGAAGAAGTCAAGCTGGCCCGTAAAATCCGTAAAGGAGATATGCATGCCCTGGAAATTTTGATCAAGGCTAATCTTCGTTTTGTGGTTTCCGTAGCCAAACAATACCAGGGTCAGGGATTGAGTCTGGCTGACCTTATTAACGAAGGGAATGTCGGTCTGATAAAAGCAGCTATGCGTTTTGACGAGACCCGGGGGTTTAAGTTTATTTCCTATGCCGTATGGTGGATAAGGCAATCCATCCTGCAAGCCCTGGCAGAACAGGCCCGGATCATCCGGTTGCCCCAGAATAAGATCGGCACGATCAACAAGATCAACAAATTTTTCTCTGAGTTTGAACAGGAACACGAACGTGAGCCTACGTTCCTTGAACTGGCCCAGGCTTTAGAGCTGGCACCTGCTGATATTAAAGAAACCCTTTTGGCATCAGGACGTCATATTTCGATGGATGCACCTATTTATTCCGATGACGAAATAAACCAATATGACCTGCTGTTAAGCAAGGATTCTCCGCCACCGGACAAGGAGTTGTTGCATGAATCCCTGCGCCGGGAAATCGAAAGAGTGCTGAATACCTTATCTGACAAAGAAGCAGAAATTGTCAGGCTCTATTTTGGTTTGAATAATAATTATCCCCACACCCTGGATGAGATAGGAGATGTCCTGAAGTTAACACGCGAACGGGTACGCCAGATCAAGGAAAAAGCCCTGAACAAGTTAAAACACTCCACCCGCTGTAAACTGCTGCGGGCCTATCTGGGATAATTTTATTATTTTTGCCGGAAACCAATCTCTTTGACCATGTCTTTTCCATGGGTAGCACCTTCATTCCTTTCTGCCGATTTCGGAAACCTGCAGAAAGACATCGAAATGGTAAATAACAGCAAAGCTGATTGGATCCATGTGGATGTGATGGATGGCGTTTTTGTACCCAATATCTCCTTTGGCATACCTGTGATCAAATTCATAAAAAAATATGCCCGCAAACCCCTTGATGTTCATCTGATGATCGTGGATCCCGACCGGTATATCAGTGCCTTTCATGATGCGGGTGCCGACATCCTTACCGTCCACTATGAGGCATGTACCCACCTGCATCGTACCATCCATGCCATTAAAGAACTGGGGATGAAAGCGGGCGTGGCCCTGAACCCGCACACAACGGTACCTTTACTTCAGGATATCCTGCATGATACGGATATGGTATTGATCATGTCCGTTAATCCCGGCTTTGGCGGTCAGCAATTTATAGAACATTCCTATGAAAAAATACGGGAACTTGCTGCTATGATCCATGACAGGGATCTGAAAACACTCATCGAAGTAGATGGAGGTGTTACAACAGATAATGCACCAAAGCTGGTGGCAGCAGGAGTAAATGTGCTGGTAGCAGGGAATACGGTATTTAAGTCAGAGGATCCGGTGACAACGATCCAACAGCTTAAAGAAAGCTCTGGATAATCGATCTGTTTGATATAAATCCCAAAATTGAAGATCCAAATCCCAAATAAATTCCAATAACCAATATCCAATCGCCAAACATGATGATCCTCGAATTTCTGATTTTGTTATTGGATTTTATTCAATACCATCCACATAGTCCTGCAAATAAAGAAAGTGTTCCGTCAACCGGCCGTTTTTCACAATAGTCGCTCTTTCAATGATCTTGTCTTTGTCGTTCCCGAGCAATGCCGGCATTACTGTTTTCATCAGCATGTTCCCGAAATCTTCGGAAGAATCACGGGGCAGTTCACCGGGAAGGTTATCCACGGCCATTACCGTAACATTTTTGGTATCGAACGGTTCTTTTTCCTGCCCTGTTTCCGGATCATATCCGTAAAAAGGTTCTGCAATGGTTGAAGCACGCAGGGTGGAGGGGATGGGTTTTCCGATATCGCAGCTCACGTCGGCTATCACTTTGATCCTGAAACCGGGTGTACGGTAATCTTCGGGTTTCATGAACACCGGTGACCTGGGATCCCAGTAATGACAGGCAATGAACAGATCAGTTACCTGTGTATAGGGGAAGAAAACCGACCGGTACATTTCCGGATGCTCAAAGAAATGCTTCAGGTCAAACATCGCATGGTCTTTCCTCCTGACATAATGATCGGGATCTATCCGGCATATGACCGGTTCATTGTAGGACATAGTAAGGAATTCTTCAGGAGCCACCTGTTTCAGGTGTAACGGTTCCAGGGTTTCCAGCGCTCCATAGGCCACACGTCCTCCGCCGGTGATCAGGATCTTTATGGGGGGCAGTTTCACTTTATGCAACTCTGACATCATTTCTTTCCGGTCGTGGCACTGCCAGGCTGGTTTCAGGGAAAAATCGCCGGTACTTTCTCCCCAGGATCGCAGCGCATTGTAGGCCCCGACAATACCGGCCCAATGGCCAAAAGCCACTACACGTGCTCCATCAGGGGTGGTCAGATATTCATAATCAACCAGGCGGATTTTCTTTCTGATAATCTCATGCAGAAGATCCCGGTTATAAGGTTGTTTCTTGGCCGTATGTGAAAAGAAAAAGTAAGTTTTACCGGGGATTAATGTTTCTTTTTTCACTTCCTTGACCCCCATCAGCACATCACAATCGTCCAGATCTTCCTGCAGGGTGATCCCTGCATCCCTGTATTCTTCGTCCGTAAAACAACGAATAGAACTGGGCTGCACCACCATTTCCGTTCCGGGATATTGCTCCATAAGCTCCTTCACCTGACGGGGAGAAAAAGGAACCCGGTGGTCGGAAGGGGTTTTGGTCTCACGTAGAATGCCTATTTTCATTCCTGTAAGATTA
>WFSC01000138.1 GCA_015486185.1 Bacteroidales bacterium
ATTAAATATCAATCATATATGTAGTGGGCTAAAGCCCTGGGATTTTATTTTTTCAGTAACCCCGGGCTTAAGCCCGGAGTTAGTCAAATTTTATCACTGTAGGGGTTTTAACCCCTCATTTATATTTTTTAACGGTTAGTACTGATTTTTTATCATAATTATTAACAAATTATTCTCTTGTTAAGTTCTCATACGGCAACTTTCGTTAATTTTGCCAATTGCAAAAATCATACAGCATGACACGCAGGGAACGGTTTGAGAAGGTTATTGCCTGGTTTAAGGAACACCGGCCTGAAGCCGCTACAGAGCTTCATTACAAAGATCCATTTCATCTTTTGGTAGCGGTTATTCTTTCGGCCCAGTGTACCGACAAGCGGGTAAACCTGATCACACCGGCCCTATTGCATGATTATCCTACCCCTGAGAAAATGGCCCGGGCAAGCCGTCAGGAGCTTTTTGAATATGTCAAAAGCTGTTCGTACCCCAACAGCAAGGCCGGATACCTAAAAAACATGTCCCGGGTGTTGGTAGAGCAGTTCAATGGTCGGATCCCTTCATCGGTCGCCGATCTGCAGAAACTACCCGGCGTAGGGAGGAAAACAGCCAACGTCATTGCCTCGGTCATTTTCAATCAGCCTGTCATGCCTGTTGATACACACGTGTTCCGCGTCTCTGCCCGTCTGGGGCTTACCAGTAAAGCAAAGAATCCGGCTGAAGCGGAAAGGCAGCTTGTTCAATATTTTCCTGATGAACTGATTCCCCTGGCTCATCATTGGCTGATCCTGCACGGTCGCTATGTCTGCCTGGCCCGGAAACCCAAATGCGACATATGCGGATTGAAAGAATTTTGTAAATATTACTCCGATAATCATCATGAAAAAAGAAAATCCGAGAAAAGAACTCATACAAAAGAAAAAGGATAAAAGCATCCGGCTAACCCAATTTACCACGGGAGGGGGTTGTGCCTGTAAGCTAAGGCCACAGGATCTGGAAAAGGTCTTGATCCAACTACCTGTTTTTCAGAACGAACAAGTGCTTGTCGGACCTGCCACACATGACGACGCTGCTGTTTATCAGATAGATGAAGAAACGGCCCTGGTCAATACGGTTGATTTCTTCACACCCATCGTGGATGATCCGTACTGGTTTGGAGCTATTGCGGCAGCCAATGCCCTGAGCGACATTTATGCCATGGGAGCACAGCCCTTATTTGCCCTGAATATTGTAGGCTTTCCATCAGACAAGCTCCCTATGGATATACTGAAAGAGATACTTACAGGTGCCCAGGAAAAATGTAAAGAAGCAGGGATACCTATCCTGGGTGGACATACCATTGACGATGAAGACCCTAAATACGGACTGGCTGTAACCGGTAAGGTACATCCCGCTAAGATCCTCACAAACAACACAGCCCGACCGGGTGACATGATAATCCTTACCAAACCCTTAGGCACAGGGATCATCAGTTCGGGCATTAAAAAATCACTGGTTCCTGCCGATATAGAAGAAATGATCACAAGGCAAATGGCTGCCCTGAATAAAAAAGGTGCCGATATCATGAAGTATTATCCCGTCAGCAGTTGTACGGATGTTACCGGCTTCGGCCTGCTGGGACACCTGGGTGAAATGACGCAGGGCAGCCACGTGGATGCCCTTATTCGTTATGCCGATATACCCATACTGCCCCTGACCGAACAACTTGCAGGCAATGGGGTGATCCCGGCCGGAACAAGAAATAATCTCAATTACACTTCACCATTTGTGAGTTATGCAGATTCAGTCTCCGAATTACAAAAACTGATCCTTAACGATGCACAGACATCCGGTGGTTTATTGATAGCTATTCCTGAAAAATATGCCCGCAACTTACTAAATTCACTTCTCCAGGAAGATCTTAAAGCTCGAATTATTGGTAAAATAATGAACCCCGGAAAAGGAAAAATCTATGTCAGATAAAAAAATAAGTTATATTTGTACTGGATGAAAATCCAAAGTTCCTCAGTATGCCGAACCCGGACAATCATAGCAGAAAAATAAGTTCCCCCGGAAATAAAAAAATGCAAAACGAAGGAGGAGATTACGAACTTTTTCTCCTGGCTTTCAGGAACAATGTTTTCAGTACGGTCTTATATCAAACGAGTACCGGCATCATTACAGACGTGAACCCTGCTTTTTTAAAGCTTACAGGTTACCGGTATGAGGATATTACAGGTCATCCTCTCAATGAACTCCCTTTTTTCAAGCCGCTTCTCCAACATGAAGAGATCAGGCAAAAAATATATAAAAATATCCGGTTCACTGATTTCAGAGCACCTTTTTTCACTGCTTACGGGAAAAAACATACCGGTCATTTTTCCTTTATCCCATTGGGTAAAGAATATGATCTTGCCATGATTCAGTTGGCAGACATTACCAAATTGATCCTGGCTTCAAATTTTCAGGAGTCTTTATATACCCGCTATCGTAATATCATTAGTAATATAAATACTTGTGTAGCGATATATCAGGTTCGGGACAACGGTGAAAAATTCATCTTCTCGGATTTTAACCGGGCTGCTGAAAAAACAGAAAAAATCAAAAAAGAAGACCGTATCGGGAAAGAAATACGTGATGTGTTTCCCAGTGTGGTAACGTTTGGTTTATTAGATGTAATAAAAGAAGTGTACCGGACAGGGAAAGCCATTCATCATCCGGTTACCTGGTATGAAGATAACCGCATATCCGGATGGAGGGATAATTATGTATTCAAACTACCCAATGATGAAATACTTGTTACCTATGAAGACCGTACCGAAGAAAAGATATTTGAAGAGAAATTAAAGGAAAGTGAAATAAGATACCGGGAAATGG
>WFSC01000139.1 GCA_015486185.1 Bacteroidales bacterium
GGCCAGCACCGCCGTCCTGCCGTGAGGAAAAACCTTTGCTGATTTTAATGCAGGCACTTCACGGGTATTGGTTACATAATTGATCTCACGGGTATTGATCAGCCTGTTGCCGGCATTATCCGTAAGTGTATTCAGGTTGATAAAATTATATATCCCGTCCGGAGAGACATACAGTACTTTCTTACCCTGTGTGGCCTTTCCAAGCGGTTTCCAGAAATACCCGTAAAAAGGCATTTTTCCACCGGTTTGTTGCATAGCTTTACGGTAGGCAGTGATATACTTTCCTTCCAGTCTGTTACCTCCCGGAATTTCAACAACAACCGGTCCTGCATTTTCTTTTGTCACCACCAGTGCTATATACCTGACCATCGTATCCGGCCGGTAATAATGGTACACGGGAAAGCGGATAAGTTCCAGACAGGCCTCCTCAGGAGAGAGTGTTTTTTTTACCTCCTGAAAGGTTATGGTTTTGATGGCTTTTCCCCTTTTGAACAATCCGGATTTTGCAGCAAGCTTTTTTTCCAGGTTATCTGCCACATTTTCGAGTGAATCCACATTGATCCTGTCCGACCGGAGTTCTTCCGTGGTCATGGAATACACTTTTCCAAGGTATTGCTTCACATCAAGCCAATGATTGTAAAGACCCCTGAGCGCAGGGTCCCTGCTGTTCAGAATAGTGTTTCTAATATGGCTGGTGGTATTGAGCAACAGCGCTTTGGTGGCTATCTGATAATTATACCAGGCTACGGGAGCATCCTGAATAGTGGTGCCGGCATCCATTACAAAATTATAAAACCGCAAAAACCGGGGATGTATCGTTTTCCAGAAACTGGCCTGGCCATATTCACTCAGTGCCGGAAAATACCGGTTGATCTGTAAAATATACTCATCCAACACTTTTTTATACTCGCTGAAAGCCTGTTCATATTTTTTTTCCTGCCAGTCCAGTATGGCAACAGCTTCATGGCAATCGGACAGGGCCGGATGGTTTGCAGGCAGGGTTTTTTCCAATACAGAGATAGCTTCCATAATTTCAGGACGGGCCTTCTCCGGTTCTTCCATCCACAGATGATACCGTGCCAGATCAGCCAATGTACCGGCATAGGCAGGATGCAGAACCCCGAATCTCTTTTTGTATATACCAAGAGCTTCCTTCAATAATTTTTCCACTTTATCATATTGACCGTTTTCAAGATACAATCCGGCCAGGTTCTGCAACATCACAGCATAATCTGGATGATGGGTACCCATGCGGCGTTTTTTTAAGGCAATAGCTTCCCGAAAGATTTTTTCTGCCAGGGCTGTCTTTCCCTCCAGTTGATACAGCATGGCAAGATTCACCTTCAACCTTACAAAATTCGGGGACTTCTTTCCAAGGAGGTTCTCAGCAACAAAAATAGCATGGGTCATTTCTTTTTCCGCTTTTGAATATTTCCCCAACTGTTGATCCAAAACTGCCTTATTGTTCAAAACGATAGCATAAGCTACACTTTTCTTTCCGGGCGCATATGCAGTTATGTTCAATGCCTTTTCAAAATATTGAGCGGCCAGGTTATATTTACCTGTTTCCTTATACAATACGCCCAAATTATTAAAGGATGCACCAAGTGCAGCCTTGGACTTCAACGTTTTACGCAGATCCAACGCTTTTTCCGAGAAATCATGGGATAAATTATAGCGTCCGGTAGTCTGATAGAGCAATCCGAGATCACTTTCCACCAGGGCATATTTTTCGCTATGTGTCAAGCCCCGGTTTTCTAAGATCATCCGGGCGGCCTTAAACGTATTTTCCGCCGAATGATAATGACCGGTAGCATAGAAAAGTTCACCACTGCGGATGTAATCATCCGGATTTACTTCATTGATCCTGGCTTCCAGTTTCTCTTCAAATGTGCCGGGTTTCACAGCGAAACCGATGATTGACCGTTTATAGGTTTCAAATTTATCCTCTGCCTCATACATTCCTGAATTATCACTGAAGGAAACCGCATAATTCAATTCGGCCGGATCGTAGGATTCACTCCATTTGATGATTCGTTGCTGAAGGGTATCCGCTACTATTTCTGCCTCCTTTTTTGCCAGTCTGATCGCTTCCTGTTTCACCCCTTTCTGAAGATCCTTCACCAGGCTTTTCCAGTTCTGGCCAAATCCTGTATTATCTGTCAGAAAAAGAAAAAATATAAATATCAAGAAACGTACTTTCATCATAAGTTTCTTTTTGTATAAGTGATCATTCTTTCAACTTCCCGGCTAATGCCGGTTGTAATTTTTCTTTTCTTATCAGGCTGACAATGATGATAACTGCAAAAGCCAGCACAAAAGAGGCAAAACGCACGGATATAGCCTGATCCAGGACGCTGATATCCGACCATATAACCGTGACGACAGATCCGGTGATCATTCCTGCCAGCACCCCCTGCCAGGTGGTTTTCTTCCATTTCAGCAGCAACAGCAAAGCCGGTCCGAAAGAAGCTCCCAATCCCGACCAGGCATAAGACACCAGCCCAAATACCAGTTTGGTGGATGTAACAGCAATAATAAATGCAAGTAGTCCTACAGCCACTGTGATCACACGACTGAACAGCAACATCTTCCTGTTTGAAAGTTCCTTTTTCAAAGTCTGATGATAAAAATCCTCGATCACCGAAGAGGTGATCACCAATAACTGGCTGTCAGCGGTGGACATCATGGCAGCAATAGCTCCGGAGATAAAGATACCTGCCAGCCAGGCCGGCAGAAAATCATTGGCCAGTGCCGGCATTACCTGCTCCACATCAGCAAAATGACCTTCTCCGTACATAGCTAACCCGACCACACCAATAAGAAAAGCCCCGGTAAATGCGGGAACAGCCCAGGCAATGGCTATACGGCGACTAACCTTTATTTTTTCGCTATCCTTAATAGCCATAAATCGCGTCAGCAAGTGAGGTTGTCCCATGTATCCGAAAAACCAGCTCAAGCCGCCAATCACAACACTGGCAGCCGCCAAGCCGGTAGCTCCACCGGTAAGACTAGCATAGTGGGGCCCGGCCAGATGAACCGCTGAACGCAGGGAATGCCCTGTTTCAGAAACCTCTATCAATCCGATAACCGGCAGAATGACCAGGGTTCCGATCATAATGATCCCCTGAATAAAATCGGTCCAGGCTACAGCAAAAAAACCACCCATCATGGTATAGA
>WFSC01000140.1 GCA_015486185.1 Bacteroidales bacterium
ATCCTGTGATGAGAACTTTCTTCATGATCTACAAATATAGTTGGAATAATGGAATATTGGAATAATGGAA
Organism: Bacteroidales bacterium; assembly: GCA_015486185.1. Lineage (GTDB taxonomy): Bacteria > Bacteroidota > Bacteroidia > Bacteroidales > VadinHA17 > DRPN01. The sequence goes on from WFSC01000140.1 coordinate 71, forward strand.
TAGTGGAATATTGGAATAATGGAATAGTGGAATACGGTGCTATCAATGTTCATCGTTCATCGATCAACGATCAACGTTCCTCTTACCATCCCGGCTGGAAGTTAACCCCAAAATATCCGCGCGATACCCTTTCACCAACGATTGGCCAGGCATAGAAAGGTTCCACCACCATGGCTCCCATCACATTGATCCGGGCTGAGATCCCGGTACTGAACAGAGGTACCCGGTTTTTGGGGTCAAAATCTTCATAATTCAGCGAGAAATGATCTCCGGCATTCCAGGTCATCCCGCCGTCAAAAAAGCCGGTTAGCTCAGTATAGAAATATTTGGTTTTGATAAGTCCCAGACGGGCGGGTCCGATGAGAGGAATACGTATTTCGGCATTGGCTACGGTCATCTGGTTTCCATAAAGTTGTCCGAGGATAAAGTTGGCCTTATCCATAGGCATGTTATCAAAGACCTTATAATTATCCCATCCATGCATAAACCATGGATAAGAGGGAGAGAGAGGGTTGATGTAATAGCTGTCGTTGTGGATATAGTGTCTTCCGATGTACATGCCACGTACGGCAAAAGTTAAGTGGCGCATGTAAAAGTATTTACGGTAATCTCCCAATAAAGAGAGGTAATTGTATCCTCCGAAGAATTTCTCTGCTTCAAAGCGTGCCCTGGAGCCCCGCATAGGGGATGCCAGACCATTGATCGAATTATCAAGAACATAGGCTGCATCGAGTGTTTGCATGTTCATTCCTTTTGGAACAGGGAGTTTCTTGCGGCTTTGTCCCAGGAAGGACCCGTAAACCGGATCATAGTAATTGTTGTATTCATCCAGTCTGTAATAATAAAATGCCTGAGAGGCGCCGAACTCAACCCGCTGTGTCGTCGATATCGGGAAATAGGCAAAAAGGCTAGCCTGATCTTCAAAGATACGTAACATGTCATACACCAGGTTGTCAACAAGGTATTCTTCAGAACCTGATTGCAGTGTATCCGGCTTGATATAGGAATATCCGTTGAGGTAAGGGATGTGTGATATACTGGCACCCCAGGTAAGCCTGTTTTTCTGGTTGATATAAGTTGCCTGTCCGCCGAAATCATAGATCTCACCGTTCAGGGCCAGGGCTGTGAACAATTGTTGTGTCCCGGCAATATCCCCGAAAATAGCGTAAACACTTCCCTGCATGCCCCGGCCGAAACTGTTGGTAGAGATACCTGCCTGGACGTTGGAAATATAGTTCAGTTTGAAACGGGATTTGTAAGGCTTTTGCATATATTCATCCGGATGAATATCTGTCAGAGGATCCCGGTTGTCCCTGCCCCTGTCGGCATAATCTACGCCCAACCGTATTTTGGGAGGAAGAATACCGGCGTCAAAATTCAGGGAATCGGCCGGGACTTCCACCGCCTTGAAATCCTTTACGGCAGTACTATAAATGGCATATTTGTCATCCGAAAAATATGAATAAACCAGTTCATTGTTTTTTCTGGAAATGCTTACAGCCGGAGAATACTTTGTTATTCCTGTGATGCCTACTTCGTAATGTGTGAGTTGATACACTTTCCCGTCAGACAGGTCATACCGGTACAGATTGCGCATCCCGTCCCTGTCGGAGAGGAAAAAGACCGACTGATCATCTACCGAAAAAAGAGGATTCAGGTTGTCAGCTCCCGGGAACACAGGAAGGACCTTTACGGATTTGGTTTTCATATCGATAATGGCCAGATTGGTGTGGAAGTAAGGCCTGTCGGTGGGCCGGGCAGTTCTGTCTGTAGCAGTCAGGAGGTAACGTCCGTCATGTGACCAGCAAGGCTGCAGATAAGAATAACGGTCATTGGTGATTTTGTGAACTTCTTCATTGTCAAGAATATACTGATAAAGATTAGGTGTCCCCTGAACCAAACCAACTACTACAATGCTCTTTCCGTCAGGAGACCAGGCCGGCTGGTAAAAAGCAGGTACGCCCGGAATGTTTATCTTTTTGACCATTTTGTTTTTTTTCACATCGATAATAACCAGGGCATTTTTCCCCTTGTCATATACCGTAAAAGCAAAATACCTGCTGTCCGGCGACCAGGTACCGGCAGATTCCAGATTGTTCATGGCATCGATCTCATGGTGCTGGACAGTGGCTGAAAGCCTTTTTACTATTTTTTTCTTTTTTACATTTGCCAGAAAAAGATCAAAGGAGATCACATCTCTTGTTGAAAGAAATACCAGGTATTTCCCGTCAGGACTAAGTGACGGGGAAACATTAACATCTCCGGCATTTTTGGAAAAGGCAATTTTATCACCGGTAAGTTTTTCGACCGAATCGGGAAGGAACTGTTGATAATATAAGGTATAGGCACTTTTCCACATCCCATTGAGCGTACCTCCGTCTATCCCCAGGACATCCTTAAAGGCCTGTTCGTACCCTACCTGGGCGGTACGCATGAACAATGGAACGATCTTGTCATCCCCCCATGTCTTTCCGACAAAGGCCCAGAATGCCTGACCCCAGCGATAGGGAAAATATCTGGGATTACGGTCCAGGTCCTTGAAGGTTGGAAATTTGTTATGCAATACGGCATCCCGCATCCACATGGCCGTGTTCTCATCCTTGCTGCCAATGGAGAAATATTCTGCCATTCCTTCCACCATCCACAGCGGAAGATTATTCAGGGAATTCATGTTGGTTGAGTCGCCATTCAGAATGGCCGTATATTGAAAGGCGTGTACCATTTCATGGCCCAGTACATGATCTGTTTGGGCATAAATAGGGGCGATCGGCATGACGATCCTGTTCCTAAGCACCTCGGTAACCCCGCCCGTTCCCATGCCTATCTGACCGGATATGACAGTGGTCTGTTGGAAATCAGCTTGATTATTATAAATAAATAAGGGATTATGCCCTTTCAGATTTATTTTGAAAACCGGATAATGTCTCTTGTACCATTCTTCACTTAACCGGGCCAGATTGTTCAGTACCGAATCATTTTTTACATAATAATATATGTCAAAATGAGGCGTTTCGTAAACCTTATAGTTGAATTTTTTATAATAAGGCTTATTCCGTCCGAAGTATTGTGCTGTTACCTGCGTGGAAGATACCAGGGATAAAAAAATAAAAAAAAGCAATGTCTTTATTCCTGTCTGATATTTTGTCAGTGTATTTTTTCTTTTCATGATCCTAATGTTTTTTATTTATTAAAATCAGTCCGGAAAAATGTTGTCAATTAATATACCAAAATAGGAATAAAATTTTAATTTTTAATTTTTTTTAACATTATATTAAATGTAGGGGCACAAAATTTTGCGCCCCTACATTTATTTTTATTAAAAGGCACAAAATTTTGCGCCCCTATAACTCTCCATATTCTGCCCTAAAACAAAAAATTCAGTCCGATATAAAGGCCTGATGTTCCGTCTTGCTTGTTCAGGGCTACGCCGTAATCACAGGCGACAATAAAATTTTGGTTCATGGCAATATGCAGGCCGGCTCCAACGCTGGAGTGCAATCTCTCCTTTTTACCGGAAAAGTAGTCCGATAGCTCTTCATCGGGTCCCGGCATCACATGGCTGATGTCAACAGGTATTTTTTGTACTACCATTCCTCCATCGTAGAAGGCGCTGAGGGCAAAATACCAGTTTTGGTTAATCAAACGGGTATGGATAAATTTCCAGCGGAATTCAGCA
>WFSC01000141.1 GCA_015486185.1 Bacteroidales bacterium
ACGGACACGCTGCCTGCTTTGACCAAACCTGTGCTCTGGCCTGTTATCTCTGCAGCAGGCGATACCCTCACACGCGGCTATCCGCTCCATCCCGTTGCAGGAGAACGTACCGACCATCCACATCACATCGGCATGTGGTTTACATACGGAGATGTTAATCATATTGATTTCTGGGGCAACTCACCCGCGATGCCTCCCGAGATGCATGACAAACTGGGATGGATAAGAAACATAAAGATCCTGTCTGCTAAAAGCGGCGCTGACAGCGGCATACTGGAATACACTGCCGACTGGCTGGATGCCCGTGATCATCCGGTACTAAAAGAACATACCCGGTTCATTTTTACGGCAGGTAAAAACTCCAGGACCATCGACCGTGTTACCACACTGACCGCCCAAAAGGACACGGTAGTATTTTATGATACCAAGGAAGGGATGATGGGGATCCGTGTAACCCATGCCCTGGAGCTTCCATCCGGCAAACCGGTAACTCTTTCCGATGCACACGGCAACAAAACCGTTGTACAACCTTCGCAAGACAGCATTATCAATGGAGATTACCTCACCAGTGAAGGGATCACCGGACTGGACGCATGGGGTAAACGTGCCAAATGGGTCTGCCTGCACGGGAAAGTAAACGGCCGGGAAGAAAGCATCACTATCTTTGACCATCCCGGCAATCCCGGCTATCCGGCTTACTGGCATGCACGCGGTTATGGTCTCTTTGCTGTTAACCCGTTGGGTCAAAAGATCTTCAGTAAAGGAAAAGAAGAACTTAATCTCACATTGTTGCCCGGACAATCCACCACTTTCAAATACCGTGTAATGTTCAGGACCGGTCCGGTAAAAGCCGAAGAGCTCAATAAAATTTTCGAATCCTATTCCAAAGAATAAAACCGGTAACCAAAGCTAACCCCGATAAAGGAAATCCCGTAGTTTCCAAAACTACGGGATTTCCTTTACCCATTCATCATTCATCATTCTACATTCTTCATTCTACATTCTTCATTCTACATTCTTCATTCTACATTCTTCAGTAGGGTTCCCCCGTTCCCTGCAGCACCCACATCTTCGACCAGGGGCTGTTTTTATCATCCGGTGAGGTATAAAGTGTTTCCTTCAGATTATCAATGGCTGCACGGGCATTATCTGAGTTAAAGTCAAGTTCTGTCACAGAATAATAGAACCTCAGGGGAAGTACTGACCTTTTGGAATAGGGTCCTGCTTTCAGCGCGGGATAACCGGTCCTGCGGTAATCGAACCATGATTCGGCTGCCGCCGTCCAGCTTGCGATCCATTTCTGTTCGATGATCTGTCTGATCGTATTGTTAAAAACCACGCCGGGTTGTGTTATATAGGTATCATAATCGCTCTGTACACCCCATGCCTGCAAAGATGCATGAATACCGGCATAGTAATGGGTTTCCGCATCTTCCGTTGTCCATCCTCTGAGGGCAGCTTCGGCAATAATGAAATGTACCTCGGCGGCCGACATCAGCCTGGATTTCAAGAGCGGGCCCGAGGCTTTCTTATATCGCTCATTAAGATGAGAACAGTGGGGATTAAACGGGGCCTGCTCCAGATTGGGGTTCATGTTATAGGCCTGTGGCACCACCGACCAGGCAGGGGGCATTCCCACATAATTCGGATCCTGATCCACCGGATAGCCATATTTATGCTCATATTCGGCAGCAACAGAATCTCCCACATAACGAACATTGTTAACAATTTCATCCCTGAAATGATCGTCTGTCACCACTACAATGGGGATAGCCACTTTACGTGCCCACACAGGCAATCTCGGGTCGTTCAGTGCCTCCAGCGTATCAACCAGGGTGGAACACATCTTAAGTCTCCGGTAACTGCCCTGTTTCAGATTCTCATATACGGCATTGGACGGCCAGGAGTCCGAAGCACTGGTACCAGGGTAATCCATATTGGCATCATCATTATAATTGGCGATCAACGGATAGGTATCGGGATCCCCCACGATCTTCTCAATGCCTTCTTTAGCCACATCGGGTTCTTTTACCGATAGACGCATATAATATCTCAGGGCCAGCGAATTGGCAAACTCCCGCCATAGGGTCACATCTCCATGATATAATATATCCTGGGTAGCATCTATTCCATCATAGCTGGTTGGTTTATCGGATAACAGAACGTTTGCCGTATCAAGATCCGCTAATATCGCCGCATAAATATCGGCCTGGGCATCATAGGGAGGACGGATATTCTCCTCTCCCCCGTCTTCTCCATGAAGGGCATGCGTATAAGGAGCATCTCCCCACAAATCGGTAATAAGTCCGAAAGTATAAGCTTTCATGATCAGTCCGACGGCCTGATGAAATTTCAGTTTCATTTCCACAGCCTTGTTATACATGGCTTCGTCATTTCTCAGGATACCATAAAAGGAACCCCAATCCTGGTTGGGTGTCCAGTCATAACCATCATGTGAGCCTCCCCACCCGTCCTTCTGTGTATGTTGCATTACGCCGGCAATATCACCGAATCCAAGATTGACAACAGTTTGTCCTACGCCGGAAATCACAGTGCTCATCAACAAATTGGGATGAGCAACGGAAGGATCCACACCATTCGGATTAACATTCAGTTCTCCAAGATCTTTACACGAAAACAGGAGGACCATGAACAATATCCCAATGAACAGTATTTTGCTTTTAATTACGTACATAATATGATAATTTTACTATTATTAAAAAGTCATGTTTAACTTAAATCCAACCGGAATTACCCAGGGCTCCACATTATATCTTTCAATACCTTGTTTAAAACCACCTGCTTCTGCCTGGAAGGCTCTTTCCGGGTCAATCCCCGTTTTTGACTTGGTCCATAACATGATATTACGGCTATACACCGACACGAGAAAATCATGCATGTGCAGTTTCTTAACAATCCCGGAAGGTAAATGATAACTCAAAGAAACTTCCCTGAGTTTGATAAAATCAGCATCAAAGGTAGAAGGAGACATAAAGCC
>WFSC01000142.1 GCA_015486185.1 Bacteroidales bacterium
CATCCAGGGAGATCACAATAAAACCCAGTTCTGCCAGGGCCTGTTTGTCCCCACGGGAAGGAATAAAACTACGTCCCCGAATACTGCCGGTCTGCGGTCCCGGGTAAATAGCATCAATAACCGGATATTTTTTTTGCGGATCAAAATGAGTTGGACGGAACATCAGTCCATACAGATCGGTAACACCATCCCTGGCTTTTACAACAAACGGGACAGGCGGCTGCCATCCTGCTGCCAACAGATCCGAAATATCAGCTTTTCCCACGGTCAGAAGCATTTTCCCTTTTTTATTTCTCAGCACCGTAACCGGAGGCTTCTCCGGTGTAGAATAATGATCGGTAAAGTACAAGCCGGATGGAGAAAAAGAAATCGAGTGGTTGGCACTATCAGGAGTGAGCAGTTTTAACCCCCTGCCATCCATACCAATGCTATACAAATACTGAAAGTAAGGATCACCCGGTTCCCGTCCGGCGCCGGTAAAATAAATTTTTCTTTTTTTCTTGTCCAGCCTCAATACCTGTAACACATTCCAGGCTCCTTGTGTAATCCGGTTTTTAAGTTTCCCTGTAGTAAGATCATACAAATACAGATGCCCCCAGTTATCCCGCTGGGAGTACCAAATCACCTCATGGGATTCAGGAAGAAATTTCCAGTTTACCTTGTTGTAGCCTGACTCAAAAAATGTATTGGTCTCTTCATGCAAAACATCCCGGACTACCCCCGTTTTCACATCAGCGACACGAAGTACTTCGCGGTGATGATCGCGGGAGGTAGAAACAAAAGCCAGTTGTTTTGCATCCGGACTCCATTCCACATCCAGAAAATTACCATTTCGGTCTGCGATATCATCCGCGATCGTGGAACGGTGAGGATCCGGTTTCATTTTTAACCTAACCACTCTCGGCCCGTCAAGAAAAATAACAACACGTTGTATCCGGAATATAACGGTATCTTCAGGTAACGGATACCGCCAGGCTTCCAGTTCGGGATGGCCGACTTTTGTAGATACCATATACATCATCCCCACCCCTCTTTCATCCATCCGAAAGGTAGCGATCTTTTTGGAATCGGGAGACCAAAGCAGTACCGGCCGTGGACTACGCTTCCAACCCGCATTGTCAGTAGCATAGCCAAAATCCTTTACCCCTTTTGTGGTCAGTTGTGTTTCCTTCCCGCTATCCAGATCACGTACCCATAAATTGTAATCACGGATAAAAACTGCCTTCTTCCCATCCGGAGAAACAACAGAATAACGCGGTGCAGAAGAGGATTTTTTTGCCTGTTCCTCTTTCGTTAATACATTATCTTTCACATCCCACCCATACGTTACGGACTTCACACGAAAAGTTATTTTCCTGAGATCCCGTGAAAAACGGATACTGTAAAAAGGAAGGGCAAGAGGTTTAAGTTCCTCACCTGTGGTATCGGAGAGGGCAGCAGCCAGCTTCTCATGATCAAAGGCAGGACGCCGTGTTTTTTTCACAGCATCTACCAGTATGAACTCGGCACCTCCCCTGACCGTACTGCGGTACCAAAAATGATCCTCATCGATCCAGTTAGGCCTGACACTTAGACCGTAAACCAACTTATAGGTGGATAAGGATAAAAATTTTGCGGCCCGGTCATAATCTTCTTTCGTAACCTTAACATTCTCAGGCTGCTGTGCATGACACACAAAAAAACCTGCAAACAACCACAAAGTCAAGGCGATAAAAATCCGTTTTTTCATGATCTGTTACATTCAATCATTCTATCATTCATTCATTCTATCATTCAATCATTCACTCATTCACTCATTCTATCATTCATTCATTCACTCATTCACTCATTGGTATGTTCTTCAGTGTTTCCACCAGGAAATCCCAGAATTTCTGAACAGAAGCAATATTCACTTTTTCGTCCGGTGAGTGAGGGTAACGGATGGTAGGGCCAAAAGAGATCATATCCAGGCCGGGATACACTCCTCCCAGCAAGCCACATTCCAAGCCGGCGTGAATAGCCTTTATCTCCGGGATCTTGCCAAATTTATTATGATATATTTCCTTCATCTCATGAAGAATAGGAGACTTCATATTGGGTTTCCAACCGGGATATTCTCCGTCAAAAGAAATAGAAGCACCCGCCAGGCCGGCAATAGCGGAAAATACATTTTTCAGGTCATCTTTGGCCGTATCCACCGAGCTGCGGAGAAGGCACAGCTCCTCAAAGGTGCCATCCTTCATTTTCAGGATAGCTACATTATTCGATGTTTCCACAAGGCCTTCCATATCCGTACTCATACGGATCACCCCATGGGGACTGGCATAAACGGCATCCTGTATTTTTTTCTGCGAGGTCTCATCCATAACAGAGGCAGGAGTATCGGTACGTTCCGTTTCCAGTTTCAGATCCGGTTCCACCGATGCCAGTTCATTGATCAGCATCTTTTCCATGTCCCCGATAAAACGGACAAAATCCTCTTCTTTTATGGCAGGTACGGTTACCACTGCAAATGCTTCACGCGGAATGGCATTACGCAGGTCACCGCCTTTCATATCTGCGATCCGAAGGCCATATTCTTTCGCTGCCATCCAAAGTACTCTGTTCATCAATTTATTGGCATTTCCTCGTTCCAATGCAATATCAACTCCTGAATGGCCACCTTTCAACCCGGTTAAACGCACCTCGTAGGCTATATGGGATTCCGGTACCTTTTCCTCCTGATAAGAAAATTTCAAATTGGCGTTGGTGCCACCGGCACAACCCACATACAATTCCCCTTCATCTTCCGAATCCAGATTTATCAGGATCTCCCCTTTAAGAATATCTGGCTTCAGTCCGAAAGCACCGGTCATGCCCGTTTCTTCATCAATGGTAAAAAGGGCTTCAACAGGACCATGTTGTATATCTTTTGATGCCAGCACAGCCATGGCCGCAGCCACCCCAATGCCATTGTCGGCGCCCAGCGTCGTCCCCTTAGCCGTAACCCATTCGCCGTCAATATAGGCCTCAATGGGATCTTTCTCAAAATCATGATCCACATCACTGTTCTTTTGGGGAACCATGTCCAGATGACCCTGGAGGATCACTCCTTTTCTGTTCTCCATCCCGGGAGTGGCAGGCTTCCTGATGATCACATTGCCCACTTCATCGACAAGGGTTTCCAGACCAAGACTTTCCCCGAAGTGCTTCATATATTCAATAACCTTCCCTTCTTTTTTGGACGGCCTGGGAATCTGCGTCAGTTCATAAAAGTATTTCCATACCTCTTTGGGTTCCAAATTTAAAATTTCTTTACTCATAATTGTACTCTCCTATATTTTATTAATTGTTTGTTTTAAAATGACTTGTAAAAATAGAAAAATTCTGGTACGATGTTGATTTGTGCGGGTAAAAATAAATGGAGGGGTTAAAACCCCAATGATTATAAGGATTGACTAACCCCTGGCTAAGCCCGGAGGTACTGAAAAAATAATTTCTAAAGGATGGAACAGTTTTTGCAAACATTTTTATTTTGAACAATTCTATATA
>WFSC01000143.1 GCA_015486185.1 Bacteroidales bacterium
AGTTTGGCGAAGCAGACCGTATTGCAGGAGAAGCGATCCTGAAAGGTGAGATTCCCCCTATGATCCTCGTGATGCCTGATGGAGGAGTGACCTGGTATGTCAATGACTACAAGGGCAAAAAGCCCTGGGCGGATATGTTCATAAAAGAATTCATTCCTTTCATTGATTCGTTATACAGAACACGTCCGGAAAAACAATTCCGGGGTATTGCCGGCTTGTCCATGGGGGGTTACGGGGCTTTGCAAACTGCTATGCGCAATCCTGGTATGTTTGCTGCCTGTGTGGCGTTCAGCTCGGGAAGAATTACCGACGAGGATGTGGTCAGGATGGATGATAAAGAGTATAATATGTATTTCGGTTCTCTTTTTGGCAAAAACCTCAAGGGAGAAAAAAGGCTTACAGCTACCTGGAAAGCTTTCAGTCCCATGGATCTGTTGGATACTCAACCCCTGGATAAACTCAAGACCGTCCACTGGTATCTGGATGTGGGGGATGATGACTTTCTGTACCGGGGCAACTCCGCACTGCATGTGAAGATGCGGGACATCGGCCTGCCTCATGAATACCGTGTCAGGGATGGGAAACATACCTGGTTGTACTGGCGTACGGGCCTGGAAGCCGGCCTGCAGTTCATTGGGGAGGATTTTCACAGGTGACAATTAAGCGCAACAGGCAGCAATAATGTTCTGTCGATCATTCTTCTACAATTTTAACCTCCGTGATCCCGGCAGAGGAGGCGGTCGTTCTATATTCTTTATTCTTTTTTTCTGCTTGTGGGTCCTTCCCGGTCCGGCACAGCAGGTCTCTGTCTATGACCTGATCCGGCACATCCCTGGTGCCGAGGTGCGTGAGGTTACACCGGATTCCATGTATAAAGCGGCCTGGGAGATCATGATCCCGCAACCGCTGGACCATAAACATAAGTGGAAAGGGTATTTCAAACAACGTATATGGGTGTCGTATGTTGATTCACTGAAACCGGTCGTGATGGTTACGGAAGGATATGCTGCCGGACGGAATTATGTTTCTGAACTTGCCCGTCTGACCGGTGCCAACCAGATCATTGTGGAGCACCGCTATTTCGGAAGATCGGTACCCGATGCTATGGATTGGCGTTATCTGACCATTCAGCAGGCTGCAGCCGACCATCACCGTATCTTTACCCTGTTCAAAAAGGTATGGCCCGGAAAATGGATCATTACGGGCATCAGCAAAGGCGGACAAACGACCATGTATTATAAATATTTTTATCCGGAGGATGCGGATATTTGTGTTCCTTACGTTGGCCCGTTGAATTTTTCCATTGTGGATCCCAGGATCTTTACCTTTTTGGATACTGTTGGGAGCGACAGATGCAGGGCAAAGATCCATGCTTACCAGATGCAACTGCTACGAAGAAGAAAGGAAGTTTTTCCGCTGTTTGAAAAATATGCCGGGGAGAGAGGATTCTCCTGGACAAGGGCCGGTGGCGACAGTGCGGCCTATGAATATGCCGTACTCGAGCTCCCTTTTGCTTTCTGGCAATGGGGACTGAAGTGTAAGAAGATACCTGGGGATAAGGCTTCGGCGGATTCTTTATTTGTTTTTTTCCGTGACGCCAATATTTTTAATTATTTTTCGGATATAGGAATAAAGATATTTGAGCCTTTTTTTTATCAGGCCATGACCCAGTTGGGGTACTATGGCTACCGCCCTTCCCGTTATGGCAGAGAGATACGTCATGTAAAAGATTCCACCTTTCATTTTGCTGCTCCCCGGCATGTCAGATTAAAATACGACGACCATATCATGTCCCGGGTCAACGATTTCCTGCAGGATAAAGGAAATTATTTTATTTATATCTACGGAGGAACAGACACCTGGTCAGCGACGGCGGTGCGCCTGCACGGGAAAGCCAGGGCCATCCAGGTCTTCAAACCCGGAGGATCACACTATACCCGCATCGGCAACCTGCCGGAATATCAAAGAAAAATAGTGCTGGATACGCTGAGGAAATGGATTACTGATCCGGGTAATTAGGTATTTAAATACGTATTTAAATACCTATTTAAATAGGTAGATTCTTTATCTGATTCCGGTGTCTATATCAATGTCCAGCGTGTCGGTGGCATTGGGTTTTATGGAGATGTGTGCCGGGACATCCCCGCTACGGTCCATGCCGATGTGGTTAATGTCAACAATATATTCTCCCGGTGTCAGCTCCACCCGGTAGGGTTTGTTATAATGAACATCTACTTCCTTGGCAAGGCGGAAGGTGTCATTGGCAGGATAAATGAGGATCTTTCGTTCGCTGTAGGCAGATTCAATCTGCTCCGGAGTCATATCACAAGGTTCCACCGGGCACAACGGCCCAATGGTCACATTGCCGGTAAGAATGCCGGGTTGGTTGAGGGTGTCGGAGCAGGCTGCTGATAAAAAGAAAAATACCAAAACAACTGCGCTGCGAAGTATGATCCCGGAAAGAGTAACACGAAGTTTTTTCATAGAAGTCTGATTGCTGTGAATGTTATGGAAAAACTGCAAATATTGTACCGTAAACCCTTGTCTGATCAATGTTTGTTACGGAACAACTTGAACCGGATACGGAATACAATCCACAGGAGGGCGCTAACTGTAAAGAACCATACCCAGAAAGGATGAGGGGCAAAACTTCCGGTGATGTTGTACTGTCTGACAATATCCAGAGCCAGAAACCAACCCGGTACTTCCAGCAAAATGTGATACTCCGACCGTAGCACCCTTCTTGTGTTGAAGGGGTAGTCAGACTTTCTGAAATTTCTGAAGCGGGGCAGGAAAGCAGGTGTCTTTTCCGACCATTTTAGATATTTATCTCCGAATTTCTTCCGCAGAAAACTCTCTTCGGTGAACATGATCCTTTCATAATAGAGCCAGTAGATCAATATAAAGAAGATGATGAACCATGCATTTTCAGTGAAAAGGACCCCTCCCAGCCACATCAGAAAATTTCCCAGATAGAGTGGATGGCGTACCATGGAATACCATCCGCCGGTGTTCAGTTCATCTGCTACCTGTTTTTCACGGTTCCGGCCCGAGGTATGTTCACCGGCATGGGCGATGGTCTGTATGCGAATAAGAAAACCCAGGAGCGTCACCAACAGATAACCCAGACTCCGGTAAAAAAACCAGGGGGTTCCCCGGTAAGGATGAAAATAAAGAAAAATCAATTCGGCCAACAGAAATAAAACAGGGAGCTGGCCCCGGTACCTGAAAAGCTTTTGACCTGTTTTTTCCCATTCTTCAATCAGTGCCATGTGTCAGTGTGTTAGATATTTTTATGGACGCAAAGATAGTAATACCATGGATTATATAGCCCCGCTACCTAATTTCACGACCGAAGGGAGTTAATTTCGTGAGCAGAGCGAACAAATTTCAGCTGCGAAGCAGCTTAATAACTTTCAACTTTAGTTCACTTTAGTCACTTCTTCAAAAACTCCATTTCAGCCGGAGGAAAGCCAGTGTGAGCTTTTGTCTGCCTGTCAGTTTATTGAATTCCCCGTTAAAATATTGCATCAGAAAAGAAAGATCCAGGTTATCCAGAATATTGTAGCTGAGGTTGGGCCCCAGAAAAAAACCATGGATAGAAGGGTACCAGATCGCTGAGAAAGTGCCTGTGAAAAGAGGGGTAAAAGGATAAGACACCTGACCGAAGATATTGAAATCGGTAAAAGTGATCTCTTTCACCGTCAGGGGCATATAGTAGAATTGTGCAAAGCTCAGGTAGTTATAATCAACACTGGAATAAAGAAACTCGAACAGGAGATACAATGAATTTTTAAAAGTATAATTCGAGCTG
>WFSC01000144.1 GCA_015486185.1 Bacteroidales bacterium
GGTGATAATCATTCTGCTGACATTAGGGGATTTGATATATCTGGCAGTTATTTTGTGTTGTTTTTTCATTCGTTTCAACAAAATATTATATGAATACGCCATTTGTTTATAGATATTCATTTGAAAATGCAATGGGTACCGGAAGATTAACTTTACTTTTAGAAGCAACCGCCAATTTGGGCGTCTCAACAGACGAGTCGGGCATCTCTACGATTGATGATTTATTTAATATTTTTTGATAATAAATGACCAAATACAAAAACAAATATCGCATAGAATCCACCCGGTTACCGGAATGGGATTATGGTTCCAATGCCGCGTATTTTGTTACCATTTGCACCAATAACCGGATACATTATTTCGGTGAAATCATTGACCACAAAATGAAATTAACCGACATCGGTAAAATGGCGGAAAAATATTGGCACGAAATACCACAACATTTTCCGTTTGTAAAATTGGGGGCGTTTGTGGTGATGCCCAATCATGTACATGGAATTATAATTATCGATAAACCGGATGATGAACAAAATGAATCGGCATCGGCATCGGCATATGTAGAGACGCAAAATTTTGCGTCTCTACATCAATTACAATCCCAACAACAATTTTCATCCAAAAATCAATTTGGTCCGCAATCCAAAAATTTGGCATCAATAATACGGGGATATAAAATTGGTGTCACAAAAAACGCCCGTAAAATTGATCCCGGTTTTACATGGCAATCACGTTATTACGAACACATTATACGAAATATAAAATCGTTTTCCGGAATTGAAAATTATATTATTACCAATCCATTGCGATGGTTGGAAGATGAACATAATATGTAAATTCCAGTGAAACTGACTCACCCATTCCGGTTTAAACTGTCCCAGGTAATCCGGGGCAAACTGACCCTTTCGGGTAGAAATTTGATTCGGATGTAAACCGTATTTTCTCCAAGGTTCCTGAATCGTTTTTCTTTCTTGCAGAGCTTCTAATACTACTTTGGTTTTGAACCCTGATGTGTACTTTTTCCTCTTTTTCATAACAACAAGCTTAATATATTTTTCTAACTTAACTCATTATCCAATTTTTGGGGAGTATTATAGGGAACTTATGTGTCATAAAATACATAAAACGATTTTAAAAATTCTATTTTATAATATTGCCAAAATATCTTTTAAACCTTTTTATTTTTCCGGCATCTAAGAGATGAAGTTTGAGAAAACTTTTTATGAAAATAAACGTATGATAAACCAAACTAAAATTGTAAAATTATGAAAACGAGAAATTGGATCTTTATTTTATCAGTAGTAGTTGCCGGAGCCTTTTTATTTTCTTCCTGTCAGAAAAATCCGGCTCCCGGTGTGTTGACGCCGGATGATGAAACTACCGTTGCAGATAATACCCTGATGGAAAACCTGCTGGATGATGCATACAATACAGCAGACCAGGCTGTGATCATGGTGGACGGTTGGATATACAACAATGATGGCTCGACCCTGAAATCCGCTATGGTGGATACCTGCCCGAAGGTTACGGTAGATCATCCCGACTCAACACGTTGGCCCAAGGTTATCACCATTGATTACGGTGAACAGTGCACCGGTTTCTGGGGCCAGACACGTAGTGGCAAGATCGTGGTCACGATTACGGATCGTTACATGAAACCCGGTTCGGAAAGGACCATAGAACTTGTAAATTATTATTGCAATGGCATCCATGTCGAAGGAACCCGTACTATTAAAAACGAAGGGAAAAATGATAACGGGAACCTGGTATTCAGGGTTCAGCTCGAAGGAGGTAAGATCACCAAGAATGATACGGTTTTCATGACGCGTGATTTTGTAAGATACCGTGAGTGGGCCGAAGGTGCTGACACCCGGAACCCATGGGATGATGTATTCTTTATCACCGGAGAAGCCAATGGAACCAATTTCCGTGGGCACACATATCAGAAAGTGATCACTTCTCCGCTGGAAGTTGCCAGGACCTGCCGGTTTATTGAGAGCGGTACGGTTTCCATTACGATTGATGACCGTGCACCTGTCATCCTGGACTACGGCGATGGCACCTGCGATAACAAAGCAACCCTGACCAAGGGGGATAAGACCAAGGAGATCCTTTTAAAGTACCATGCGAGAAAATGTAACAGATAGGCAGGTATCAGGTTAATTTAACAAGAGCCGTCCCACTTGGACGGCTCTTGTTTTTAATGTTAACTTCTGCCGGTAAGGTCTCGGATGAAAACGTGAGTGGCAGTATGGATATCCGGTGCATTCTCAAGGACCTTGATGAAGGCGCTTCCCACAATGGCACCGTCGAGATAACGGCAGGCCTGGTTGAAGGTTACTCGGTTTGAAATGCCAAAACCTGCCAGTAACCTGTTCTTTAACTGCATATCTTTCAGATGTTTGAAATAATCCATCTGCTTCTTTGGGAAAACTTGTTTGGTACCTGTGGTTGACTGGGAGGAGACTACGTACAGAAAGCCCTCTCCTTCCACGTCAATAAAACGAATACGCTCTTCAGCGGTTTGGGGGGTGACCAGAAAAATATTTTTGATACCGTAGCCCCTGAAAATATGCTTGTAATTTTTGGTATAAATTTCCAACGGCATATCAGGGATGATGGTTCCGTCAATGCCTGTTTCATGAATATCCCTGCAAAATTTTTCCATGCCGTAATGAAGAACAGGGTTCAGATAAGACATCATCAGCAGGGGAACATCTGTTATTTCCCTGATATCTTTTAACCGGTTTAACAGTTTCTTAAGCGATATGCCATTTTTCAGAGCTGCCGAGCTGCTGTGCTGGATCACGGGGCCGTCGGCCACAGGGTCGGAGAAAGGCACCCCGATCTCGATCATATCCGCACCGTTGTCCGACAGTGCCCTGATGATTGGTATGGTGCTGTTTATTTCCGGATATCCGGCTGTAAAATAAACCGAAAGGATCCGGCCTGATTTTGTTTGGAAAAGTTTATCTATACGGTTCATTATATAAAGATAAAAGATTAAAGGAAAAAGATAAAAGGAAGAGGAAGTGGTTTGATATTCAGGAGAGCTGTTTTAATTTGGTAGTATTCCATCATTCGGTTATTCCTTTATTTCTCAGGATGACTTCCAGGTCCTTATCACCCCGCCCCGACAGGTTAATTACTACCTGATGATCTTCCGGGAAGTTGATTTTATTCAGCAGGGCGAGGGCGTGGGCTGATTCGAGGGCAGGTATGATCCCTTCCTGGCGGGCCAGGAAATGGGCTGCTTCCAGTGCTTCATCATCATTCATGGCATAGAATTCGGCCCGGTGTTGCCTGAAGAGGTGACTTAACAAGGGGCCGATGCCGGGATAGTCCAGGCCGGCTGAGATGGAATAGGGCTCAGTGATTTGGCCGTCGTCGTCCTGCATCACATAGGTTTTGCTGCCGTGAAGGATGCCGGTTTGTCCCAGAGCGATGGTGGCAGCCGTTTCTTTGGTATCTATTCCTTTTCCGCCTGCTTCCACAGCGATAAGCCGCACTTCCGGGCGGTTGAGGTAGTGATAGAAAATCCCGGCGGCATTGCTTCCTCCGCCAACGCAGGCGATGATCGTGTCGGGGGCATCCCTGCCTGTTTTTTCACGGAGCTGCCATTGCAGTTCTTCACTGATCACCGATTGGAGGCGGGCCACCAGGTCGGGATAGGGATGGGGCCCCACTACTGATCCGATGAGATAATACGTGTCTTCCGGATGGGATATCCAGTCGCGCAGGGCTTCATTCACGGCATCCTTAAGGGTGTGATTTCCCTGTTCTACCGGGATAACGCTGGCACCCAGTAATTTCATACGCTCCACGTTGGGGCGCTGTCTCACCACATCGAGCGCTCCCATATAAACCGTACACTCCATGCCCATCCTGGCGCAGACGGTTGCCGTGGCTACGCCATGCTGGCCGGCCCCGGTTTCAGCAATGATCCGTTTCTTACCCAGTTGCCGGGCCAGCAGTATCTGCCCGAGGGCATTGTTGATCTTATGGGCCCCTGTATGGGTCAGATCTTCCCTTTTTAAATAAATATTGGTTTTGTAATATTCCGAA
Organism: Bacteroidales bacterium; assembly: GCA_015486185.1. Taxonomy (GTDB): domain Bacteria; phylum Bacteroidota; class Bacteroidia; order Bacteroidales; family VadinHA17; genus DRPN01. The sequence continues at coordinate 4,063 of WFSC01000144.1, forward strand.
AGCCTCTCTGCAAAATACAGAGGCGTGGGGCGTCCGGCATAATCTTTCAGAAGGGATTGCAGCTCATGACGAAAGGTGGGGCTTTCCAAAATACCGAGATAGTTGTCCTGTAATTCCCGTATATTGGGATACAACATTTCCGGTATATAGGCTCCGCCAAATTCACCGTAAAAACCTTCTTTATCTACTGTAATAGCGTTCATGATCGTAATTTTCTGATAAATTTTTCTATTCTTGAAATATCTTTAACCCCGGGAGCTGTCTCAAAACGGCTGTTGATGTCCAGGGCGTATAATTGTGGCAGATTAATGTCCCTTATCTCATTCAGAATGGTTTCATCCAGCCCCCCGCTCAGAAAGAAAGGTATATTCAGTTGATAATCCTGCAGGATTTCCCTGTTAAAGGCTTTCCCGCTACCCCCATGTTGTTCGGACCGGGTGTCAAAAAGAAAATAATCTGCCGCCTCTGTGTAGGTTTTCATCAGGTCGTTATCTATTGCATCTTCAATCCCAAAAGCCTTGATAATCCCTGTATCTTTAAGGTCATTCCGGATACGCCGGCAATACTCGGGACTCTCGTCGCCGTGTAATTGAATAAAGTCCAGTTTATATTTTTGAGCGGTCTGTGTTACCATACATGGATTTCCATCTACAAAAACGCCTGTTTTCTTTATTTTATCAGGTATTTCATCAATTATTCCGGGGGGAAGTCTTCCGGCATAACGGGGAGAGCCTCCATAAAAGATAAATCCGACAAAATCTATATCCAGGGAGATAAGTTCCCGGATATTGACAGGGTCTTTCATTCCACATACTTTTAATTTGTATTTCATGGGTGTTGTTTTTTTAGATTAGAGACGCGATAAATTGCGTCTGTACGATATATCAGATATAAAATTGCGGCAGGCTGTGCCCGGATCGGAAGTTTTCATAAATGTTTCCCCGACGAGGAATCCCTGATAGCCATGAGCTTTTAATACAGCAACAGTTTCCGGATCACTGATCCCGCTTTCGGCAACCTTTACCATCCCTTCAGGTAAAAGAG
>WFSC01000145.1 GCA_015486185.1 Bacteroidales bacterium
AATACTAACTATCCGCAAAAAGGTTCCGGAACTACCTGTATAAAGCACATAAAAGTTGAAATAAAAGTAATCACAAGTGTACGGTTAATCCTTATTTAATTAATACAGGAACAATCCGATTAATTATTTTATTAAATACTAGTTATTTATGTGGTGGGCTAAAGCCCTGTCTGTTTTTCTTCTCAGTAACCCCCCATCCCTTTCTCAGCGCTTTTTTTCATCGATAGCGCAAGGTAGCATATCCTCACAAATTGTAATAAAACCTTAAATAAGATAAAAATCATTGTGATAGTTTTAAACTTTTTGCAAGTTTGCATTTCAATTTTAAAATTTATGTAAAAATGAAGATAGCCATTGTAACTACTGACGGAGAAACGGTAAGTCAACATTTCGGACGTTCTCCCTATTATAAGGTCTATACCATTGAAAACGGAGATCCTGTCCATGTGGAAATGCGCGAGCGGGGTACCGGACATTTTGCACGCGGGCAACAGCCTGTGCAACACGAAGAGCATCATGATACGGATCATGCAGGAAGGCATGGATATGGCAGTGATGCCGACCGCAAACATGCCTCCATGGCCGGAGAGATCGCCGATTGTGATGTGCTTGTTGCCGGAGGCATGGGCAGCGGTGCTTATGAAAGCTTCCGCCGTGCCGGCCTGGAAGTCTTCCTGACCGACCTGCATCAGATCAATGATGTTGTTAATGCCTTTGTGGAAGGAAAGCTTAAAAACCTGGCCAGCGAGCGAACAGATTAGGAACGATGATCGTTGAATGATGATCGTTGAACTGTAAGCCGAAAAAGGGAAAACCTGCTTTATTGTTTCCCGGCTTTTCGCAGGATATAACGTCCCACAAAGAAGCTGATCAGAATAGCCAGCACAAACAGAGATACAATAAAAACATATTGATCCGCTTTCCCCATCCTTTCTATAAGACTCTGTATGCCTGTATAGAAAAAGATACCCAGGGGATAATAAATAGCAATAAAAAGAGCCATCGCCATTCCCTGGGCCAGGAGAAAACGATGAACTTTCACCTGTCCGAAACCGGCGGCCAGAGGAATTAAAATTCTGAGTTTAGGGATAAACATCAGAATAAAAACCGTGTGCATTAGTTTTTTCGACATCTGATGCTGATAATTCCCCATCCACACAGGGTACCGGTCTGTCAACCAACCGATCAGCCGTGTACGATTACGCGACAGATAAAACAGAATAATATTCCGGGAGTATAAGGCGAGAAAAGCAACAACGCCTCCACCCCACACATTCATCATCCCCTTATTAGCCAGCCAGGCAATAATAATCAATGATAATTCATCAGATACAGGAGAAACAAAATCAAAAATAATATAATAAAAAGCAATTCCCAGATAGGTGTATCCTGCTACTATGCTATATAGATCAGTTTGTTCTACCATTCAGGTCAAAATACCTTATCAAAAAATATATGCCGGATCGCATCAACTCCCTGCGTACGAAAATACGGTATTTTTAGATTTATCCCAAAAATACCGGAATATGATGAAGCCAATTTTAACTTTATATATTATGTGAAACATTTTTTATCTTTACCTGTATTCATTTTATAAAAAACGGGATTCATTGAATATATATTCACTACCAGCGGTTATAGCCTTTACATTGAACTTCAGCATTGCCATGCTTGTATTACTGGACCGGCCGGGAGAAACACTGAACAGGTGGTTTTCTGCTTTTGTTTTAACCTTTGCTGTTTGGAATCTGGCCGAAATTATCCTGTTGAACAGCGTTCATTATGAAAAAGCCTTGCTGGGGGCACAGATCCTTTACCGCGCCCTCTTTCTGACCCCTGCCATTTTCCTTATCATTGCCCGTTTCTTTCCGCGGCCCGGAAGGCATAACAGGTTTAAGCCGTGGATGCAGGTATTAATCCTGTCCCTGCCAATAGTTATTATGGCTTTTTCTTTCCCGGATTTCAACATTTTCCCAACCCCGTTATCCAATTACAAAAACATATACTATTACCGTATAAGGGTTACTTTCAACTTCTCCATTCTTTTATTGATCATCCTTTCATTGGTCTATATTACCTGGGGTACGGTATTGCTTATACGCAAACTAAGTTCGGCACGTACCAACCTGGAACGTACCCGGATAAAATTTCTCCTGGGCGGTGTACTGACCATTTTTCTGGGGTATATTCTTATCAACCTGTTTCATCGCCACGGAGAAAGGATCTTTTCATTTTATTTCTTTTCCACCCTGCTTACCCTTTTCATCAGTTTTTTTTTCTTCGCCGCCATTATGCAATACAAATTGTTCAGGTTATCACGACTGGTAACGGGAAGCCTGACCTATACCATACTATCCAGCCTGATCCTCACAATTTATTTTCTTGTTATCAAAGGATTAAGTGACAGCCTGAGCAAACTGTTCCATATTAATTCGTTCCTTTTTGATGCCCTGTTGATCCTCATTCTGATTTTTCTTATTCAACCCCTTGAGGTACGGATTGAAAAACTCATTGATCGCCTTTTGTATAAAAACATCTATCGTTACCGGAAGAATTTTCTTCTTTTCAGTCGTAAACTCCTAAAATATTTTTCTACCGATAAATTATTCAGTGAAGTACAAGCCTTTCTGAAAGACAATTTTTTTGTTGATGAAGTCTTGATCTTTTTCAAAGATGAAGATGAAGAGATTTATCACCTATGGAACGCAGATATCCTCATTCCTGTATCCTTTGATATCCGGAATTACCTGATAGAATATATTTCCAGGCAAAAAACGGCTGTTGAGTTCTATGACATGGATCACCGGAAAATACAGAAGGATCATCTGCTCTTCCTTATGGAGCATCATACAACACTAATCCTGCCTTTATTCTATGAGAATAAGCTTGTTAGTTTTATTCTGTTGCCTGAAAAAAACAATAAAAAAACATTTACGCATGAGGAAATTGAAATATTGACTATTTTCAGCAATGAGGTAGCCAATGCCCTGGTCAGGAACCGCACTATGGAAAAGATCCAGGAAGAAGAGCGTGACCGGTCCAGAATGGAACGGCTGGCAGCCATAGGACAGTTAACGTCAGGCGTAGCCCATGAGATCCGCAATCCACTGAATACGATCTCCACCTCTGCCGAAACACTGCTTCATAAAAAACTTGAACAGAAAGACGAAAAACAATTGAAACAGTTTATCCTGGAAGAAACACAGCGACTAAACCATATTTTATCTGATTTTCTCAAACTATCCAGGATAAGGAACATACATCCACAAAACGTCCGCCTGCAGGATTTTTTACAGAGTATATCTTATGAAGTTTCGCAAAGGGCAGATGACAAGACCATTTTTTTGATAGAAAATCATGTAGGGGACATAACCATTGTAATGGACAACGAACTTATATACCAGGTTATGCTCAATCTGATCATTAATGCGCTGGATGCCATCCATACCCGGCGCAGGGAGGATCCCGGATATAAGGGCACGTTGAGATTCAGGGTCGAATCCATCAAACAGGGTGTCCGCTTCATTGTTGAAGATGACGGAATACCGATCCCTTCTGAAAACAGGGAACGGATCTTTAATCCTTTCTTCACTACCAAACC
>WFSC01000146.1 GCA_015486185.1 Bacteroidales bacterium
ACCAATGGTAATATGGCCGTGATCTGGAAAACCGCTCCGGTACCGGAAGGATATCAGAAAAAAATACTGCAGTTTATGTGGATCACCGGACTGGATCTGAACCACGGAGATCATGTGTTCCGGCTTGATGTCAACGGAAAACACCTGTTGGATTTGCATGGAGGAAAAGCTTTCAGACCTGATGTTTCAGGTTCAGATGGGAGCCGGCTCTCTTTTTATGTTATGTCGAAAGACCAGTTCGGGGATGCGTTTGGCTATATGGTGTTAACCCTTCATGCTTCTGTGGTTGAACCTGGAAAACCTGTCCGGATAAGGGTTACGGGCGGGAAGGATAACTCTCCTGCCTGGTATATGACATTTTTCTGCACTGACGCGGTACATTATCTCAGAGAACAAAGTCGGAAAGAAGGCTGGCTGAACCTTAAAGTTTCTCCGGCAAAAAATGGGTATGCCGGCAGAATAATGACATCGGAAAATTGGTTGGGCAGGAAGATGATCCTGTCAACAGGAGGGAAAAAATATGTGAAGACATTGGAAAAAGCAGACAACGGGCAGGCAACGGCTGAAATTAGTCTGTCAGATAACAGGAAGGATACGGAGAAAGGACTGGAGATTTTTTTGGATAAGAAGTTGATAGCCCGTTTGCCCGGGTTGTTCTGGAAAGGAGAAGAAGATCAAACAGGTGCTGTGACCTTGATACATGATAAAGGTTTTTTTACCGGAAACGACTGGAATCTGGAATTAAGGATAACCTACGCCCCGGAACAGGTAAAGACTATTCGTGATTTCTCCGCTTCATTGTTCCGGTCCGGGAAAATTGACATAATGATTTCCAGCCATCAGGATATTGCGTGGATGGATTCGCCTGAAAAATGCATCATCGACAGGGATACCATGTTGATCACACCTTTTCTGAAAAATGCAAAACCGGACTCCCGGTTCAATATGGAAGATGTACTGATGATGAGGGAATATCTCCATCGTCACCCTGAGAGAAAAGCGCTGATCGGTCATATGTTATTTACAGGGCAGTTAAATTGCGGGGCATCCTATAATATGCCTTACGAAGATATGTATAACGGCGAGAGCCTGATAAGACAATTCTACCTTGGAAAACGCTGGCTGGAAAAACAATTTCCCGGATATCATTCAATCATTTACTGGAATGTTGATGTCCCGGGCCGTACCTTACAGATGCCCCAGATACTGATGAAATCAGGCGTTCCTTTCCTGATCCTAAGCAGACAGCAGGAGGGTATTTATCATTGGTACAGTCCGGATAGTTCGTTCGTAACGGTTTATTCACCGGGTCATTACAGCCGGGCTTATCCCTATCTGAACCAGGATTTTGAAGATGCTGTCCTCCTGTTCGGACAGGAGCAGAAGACCTGGTCTCCATTTTATAATAAAACTTCTCCCGGTCCGGTTATTCCTGTTCTGTCAGATTGGGATATGAGCGTCGTAAAAGATTATTCACATTTGATAAAGCAGTGGGGTTCGGTAAAAGTTGATCTGTCGGGAGAGGAAAATGGCAAACTGCTGAAACTGCCACCGGTAAGGATCGTTTCTGCGGAAACCTTCTTTGATGACCTGGGGAAAAATAAAGTGAATTATACTTCCATCAGAGGAGAAAGGCCTGATATCTGGGTGTATATTCACGGGCCCTCTCACGAAAAAGCACTGACCGCCAGCCGGAAAGGTGATATAATGCTGACTGCTGCCGAAAAATTTGCCACGATAAACGCTATACTGGAAGGATCATTTGCTTCTTATCCTGATGAAAAACTTGAAAAAGCCTGGGAAAATAAGATCTATCCTGATCATGGATGGGGCGGAAAACACGGAGATATTACCGATGCTGTTTTTTATGATAAACTGGAATCTTCGGCCCGTTTGGCTGAAGAAATAATTCATACGCAATTGGTCCGTCTGGCCGGGAAGATCAATACAGATCATAATAAAAAGAAGATCCCGTTGGTTGTATTTAACAGCCTTTCCTGGGACCGTACCGGTCCGGTAACGGTAACTGTTGGCTTTCCGGCAGGTTTTGCCGGACATATCAGACTGACAGATCCTGAAGATACCCCGGTTTCTTTCCAGATAATTTCATCATCAGCCTATCCGGACAGTTCACTGCGTATGGTCCGGTTGACCTTTGTAGCAGAACATGTACCGTCATTGGGATATCTGACTTATTATGTCATACCGGTTGCCGCGGAAGTCCGGGTAAAAGAACCGATAAAAAGCGATTTTCCGAACTATATTGAGAGTCCGTATTATAAAATAGCTTTATCTGATGAAGGCATTCGTCAGATAACGGACAAACAATTGAACATTGATTTGTTTGATGAACGTAAATTTGCCGTTGGAGATGTTATTACCATGCATTCATACGGTAACGGAGCGGGAGAGTTTGCTGATGTTCAACAGCCCGATATGACAAACTTTGACAGAAGCGGAGCCCATCATCCGAAGTGGAGGGTTATTGCTGACGGACCTGTATCCACAGAGATAGAATATAAACAATCCATGGCACATGCTATTGTCAGGGAAAGGGTTGTCCTTTATAAAACTTTGAAAAGGATCGATTTCCGGACCGATCTGCTTAACTGGGACGGAACCATGTACCGGGAATTCAGACAAGTTTTTCCCGTAAGGGCAAATACAGAACAGGTAAGATACGAAGTTCCTTTTGGCAGTGTGAGAATAGGCAGGGATGAACTGCGGAAACCGGCGGGAGAGAGATATATCTATCCGCCGTCAGAGACCAGGCCACGCGGGATCATGAACTGGATAGCTGCTGAGACAAAGAATGTTACTGTCTTGTTTTCATCTTCCGTTGCTGCATGGGATTACCGGGATCCTACGGATAAGCCTTTATCCACGGCTGTTTTACAACCCATTCTTTTAGCCAGCCGGAGAAGTTGTCACCAGGAAGGAAATGATTATGACCAGACCGGAGATCATACATTCTTTTTTAGTATGACTTCATTCCGGCCGGATGTCAAAAAGGATTTTATGGCTGGCAGACAGCCGAATGAACCGTTGTTTGTCGTTTTTAACCCTTGCACTTCTCAACGTGCCGGGTTGCCGGAAGAAAAAAGTTTTCTTTCAGTGAACCGGAATGATGTGCTGATAACGACCATGAAAAAGAGCGAGGATGATGATGCTGTGATCATCCGTTATTTTGAACCGGCCGGTAAAAGAACCAAAGTGTCTCTGCATCTTCCTTTTATTCTCAATCAGGCCTGGCATACCAACCTGATCGAAGAGCATAAAAAGAAGATCAAAACCGCCGGGCATGATCTTTCACTGGATATTACACCTTACTCTATCGAAACCCTTAAAATAAAAATAAAAAAACCGGAATAAGAAACCTGAAACCATAGATTATGAATAAGTTAATATCTGTTTTCATTATGGCTGCCATCCTGACTGTTAGTTCCTGCAAACCGGACCATTTGATCCGTGATCGTTCCTACCGCAAACTGGTACAGGAGGAGTTTGAAAAAACCCGTAAACTCGCTGCTGTCAGAAAACATGATCTGTTTGGGGTGTTTTCGGAGGATCTGACAATGCAGGAGCAGGAAGGGCTGAAATTTCTGTATGCTTTCATGCCTTTGAATG
>WFSC01000147.1 GCA_015486185.1 Bacteroidales bacterium
ACCGGATATTTCAAAGCCACACTCAAGCCTTTTGTTTTTGATAATAAAAAATCATTAAAAACCGGCTCCCTGCTGTATTATTAAACAAGGCACCTAATACGAAAAAACGCCACGATCCTCGTGGCGTTTTTTTGCATTGAATATCCATCAAAACCTACAGTTCTAACGGTTTATAATCCTTAAAAGGCGTCAGGCCGGCCTTTTCTGCTGCTTCACGGTAAGGTTTCCATTGCTGATCAAAGAACCGGTTGATGCGTTTCATGGTTTTATTGATCAGCTCATCCGTTTGTTTCAACACCAGTTTCTGGGTAGTATTGAAAGGTTCAATTTCATATACCAGTGAATACAATCCTCTGAGCCTGGATGTAACCACTTTGGGATTGCGATAGATACCCTGCACATTTTCTTTGGGGAAAAGGATCGAGGAGATGGCCTTCAACGAATCGGCTGTCACCTTGCTTACCTGCTTCAGGTTTTTGATATTTTTGTTTTTCTTCTTCGGGATCATTTTATTCACTTCCTGCATGGTAGTTTTACATTCTTTGACCCGTTGCATGGCTTCGGCAAGCACCTCCATATGTTTTATGACCGGTTCGAGCAATTTTCTGTTGGCCTTAACAGCTTCCACGTCAATATTCAACCGTGGATCGGTTTTTACCGTTAGCATAGTTGAATCCTTGTGTCCCTGCCAGGATAACACCAATTTATATTCGCCTGGCAAGACATAGCCTCCTCCTCCCCTTTCAGGAGATCCCGGTTTTTTGCGTGGGGTACCGGGAAAACGATATCCTTTCCGGTCAAGGCTCCAGACAAAACGGTTAATACCTGTTCTGGGAATACGAATCAGCGTGCGGACCGTGTCATTTTCCTGATTAATAATAAATATTTTCACCTTTTTTGCTTTCGGAGATGCCTGGCCTCCCTGAACGCTGCCGGGCCCCCTGTATCGCACAGGCATACTATTAGAGGATGCCTGTATTTTTTTCTTATCAGCTTGCGGATCTCCTTTTTTTACCGAAAAGGTAATCATGGCACCCATGGGCCGGTTTTCTCCCCTGAAATAGGAATCCCCGGCGGCGAAGAAACCGGGAGCACTTTTCCTGCTCACTTCCCAGGCTTCAGGAGGAATATATACATGAATGGGCTCATCAAGTACGGAAAGACCCCTTTGTGCCATTTCGCGGAGGGGTCTGATATCATCCAATATATAGACAGCTCTTCCGAACGTACCGATCACCAGATCATATTCCCTGGGATGTATGACCATATCCATAGTTGAAACGCCGGAAGGATATCCGTTGGTCCAGTGGGTCCAGTTTTTCCCACCATCAATACTCACATACAAACCGTTTTCCGTACCCAGAAACATCAGTTTGGGTTCGACCGGGTCCTGAACAAATGACAACACATAATCGGATACATCCTTTTCATCCACCATTCTCTCCCAGCTTTTACCAAAGTTAGTGGTATGATACAACCAGGGCCTGTAATCATTCCTGCGATAGTTATTGACCACTACGAAAGCTTCACCGGCGTTATAGGTGGATGCCCGTATCTGCGGGATCCAGCTTCCTTTTGGTACATCTTTCAGCTTACCGGCCAGGTTTTCCCATGTTTTGCCACCGTCTCTGGTAAGTTGCAGGTTTCCGTCGTCGGTACCCACCCAGATCACCCCTTTCTGCACCGGACTGGGAGCAATGGTAATTATCGTTTCATAATTCTCGGCGCCGGTCACATCATAGGTCAATCCTCCACTTTTGAGTTGTTTTAGTTTGGAGGTATCATTGGTTGTAAGGTCAGGGGATATGATGGTCCAGGTATTTCCGTGGTCTGTACTTTTATGCAGGTACTGACTGCCAAAATAGATTGTATTCGGATCGAAAGGATCAGCCGCTATGGCAGCGTTCCAATTAAAACGCAGTGTTTTCCCTTCGGGATGTACCGGCCGGACACTTCGGGTATAACCGGTTCTCAGATCGACCCTGCCGACATATCCCTGTTGTGACATGGCATAACAATAACGCGGGTTACTCCTGTCCGGTAACACATCAAAGCCGTCTCCTCCATAAAGGCTGGCCCAATAGGTATTAATAATTCCTCCCGAGGCCCACACATAGGCGGGTCCTCTCCAGGAGCCGTTATCCTGCATGCCTCCGTAAACATGATAAGGTGTTTCCATATCCACATCGATATGATAGAACTGGCCTACCGGCAGGTTTTGTACAAAACGCCAGGTTTTTCCCCGGTCATACGTGATGGCCAAACCACCGTCATTGCCTTCGATCATGAAATCCGGATTATCCGGGCTGATCCACCAGGCATGGTGGTCCGGGTGGATATTCCAGCCTATCAGGGGCTGAAAGGTCTTTCCTCCGTCTTCACTAACGTTTACCCTTGAAAAAAGCGTGTACACCCTGTTCTCATTTTTGGGATCCACATGGATATCCGCATAATAGAACGGGCGGTCACCGATATTCTTGGTACCTCTCAGTTGCCAGGTCTTGCCCCCATCCACAGAACGATACAAACCGTTTTTCTTTGATTCGATAAAAGCATATACATAATTGGGATCACTGCGGGCAATGGCCAGTCCTATCCTTCCCAACTCTCCTTTCGGCAATCCATCGTCAGCCGTCAGTTTTTTCCAGTTATCCCCCCCGTCATAGGTAACATACAGGCCTGAGCCGGGTCCGCCGGATTTAAAGAACCATGGCCAGCGGTGATGTTCCCACATGGCTACAAACAGTTTCTGCGGATTGGACGGATCCATCACCATATCTGCCACACCCGTCTGTTCATTCACGTACAGGATCTTCTCCCATGTCTTTCCACCATCTTTGGTACGATAAAGTCCTCTTTCCTTCTGCGGCCCCCAGGGAGAGCCAATGGCACCTACATAGACCACATCACTGTTTACGGGACTGACAATGATGCGGTAGATGTTCCGTGTTTTTTCCAGTCCCATCAACTGCCAGGTATCCCCGCCATCAAGAGAACGGTATAATCCATATCCTGAACTTATGGAGTTACGGGGATTTCCTTCTCCCGTACCTACCCAGATCACATCCGGATTCTTTTGGTCAATTGCAATAGCCCCGATAGAAAGCACCCGTTCCTTGTCAAAGACAGGTTTCCATTTAACCCCTCCGTCCTTGGAACGCCACAACCCACCGGAAGCAGCACCCACAAAAATGATCTTTGGATCCTGCAGGTTCACATCAATGGCTGTCACCCGGCCACTCATTCCTGCCGGACCAATACTACGTGGTTTAAGATCTTTGAGTTTACTCATATCCAGTTGCTGCGCATTCACAGCCACGGACAAAAACATACCTGTTGCCACAAAGGCAAAGAACATAAATCTTTTCATGTGCAATAGATTTTTTGATATAAAAAATAGTTCTTAGAAAAAGTCATTTTAATATATTTTAATTTTATTTGACAAGCTTAAAAGTAATTTTATTCCCGGTAGTCTGAAATTATTCAGGGAAATTTTATTACCAATAGGGGTTTCAACCCCTCATTTTATTTTTCCCCGGAAAGTATTGAATAATTATATAATTTCCCTTTCCCTTTTTATGTCAGTCAATACTTCTCACAAAGCATCTGCGGCGTTTATGCTGGATGTGTTCATAGTTCTTCCAGTTGCCGATAGCTGCATAATTATCTTCGAAGATACCGGTGGTTTCAATGGTATTGAGGCCATTATTCAGCATCTCCGTTTGCAGCTCTGCATACAGGATCACCGCCACCCCCTTGGCATGATATTCATGCAGGACTCCGGTCAGCAGGGTATCAATCACTTTGGGATGTTTCAGGGCTTTCATTATGTGTATGAAACCAAAAGGAAACAGTTTTCCCCCTGCTTTTTGCATAGCTTCTGACAGAGATGGCATGCCGATGACAAAAGCTATGAGCTTGTCTCCGTCTTTTACCAGGCGAATATATTTTGGGACCAGCACACTGAAATATTTCCGGCTGTAATAATCAATCATCCTGTCACTGAAAGTAGTGACATAGGGAAGATCCTGAAAGGCATCATTCAATATCTCAAATATTTTTTTGGCATAGGGATACAACTCCTTTTTACTCTTAAATTTCAGTACTTCATAGCCGTAACGCTTTTTTATCAACTCTGCCCCCCGTGAAGCCTTATTGACAGGACGATCGGTAAGGGTCAGGCGAAACTCCACCCAGTCTCTTTCCTTTTCAAAACCCATTTGCTCAAAATGATCCTTATAATAGGGATGATGGTAAACCGATGCAATAGATTGCAACTGGTCAAACCCTTCAACCAGCATGCCTTGTGTATCCAGATTTGTAAAACCCAGGGGACCATGGACGGTGTCCATACCTTTTTGCTTCAGCCACGAAACGGCTGCATCCATCAAAGCCGAACTGACTTCAAAGTCATCAATAAACTCCATACGGTTGATCCGCCCGAGTTTTTTGCCGACTTTTTCATTATAGAGTCTGTTTACGATCGCCCCGATCCGTCCTGCACATTTACCGTCTTTATAGGCCAGAAAAAATTTTGCTTCACAAAATTCGTAAGCCGGATTTTTTTCAGGGTCCAAAGCTTTCCGCTCATCTGTTATCATGGGAGGTACCCAGTATTTATTCCCTTTATACAGATCAAACTGTAATCTGACAAATTGTTTAATATCTGCTTTTGTTTTGACTTCTCTGATTTCCACTTTCACGGCTGTTTTATTTTATTGCACCAAAATAATGAATATTTCGATATTCCAATAAAATTTCAGCTATTCAGTGGTCATTCGATGGTCATACAATGGTCATTAGGCTGCTACGCAGCCGAAACTAGCTCGCTAACGCTCGCGAAATTAAGCCACTTTGTGGCTGAAATTAGGTAGAAATTAGCTCGCTGCGCTCGCGAAATCAGGTAGTAATTAATAGTTAATCATAAATCATCATCCAAAATTCATCATTCGGTGTTCAATATTTGGTGTTCATCGATCATCCCTGGAACCTGGAACCTGGAACTTCCTTATGCCTTCTGCCTTATAATAGTCATACGATGGTCATACAATGGTCATTAGGCTGCTACGCAGCCGAAACTAGCTCGCTAACGCTCGCGAAATTAAGCCACTTTGTGGCTGAAATTA
>WFSC01000148.1 GCA_015486185.1 Bacteroidales bacterium
ATACCCGGTCATAGCGATCATGGCACCATTATCCGTAGTAAATTGCAGGGCAGGAAAATACACTTTCCATCCGTATTTTTCTCCCATTCCGTTGACTGCTTCTTTCAGACCCGAATTAGCAGAGACACCGCCGGCCACAGCAATTTCCTTTATCCCGGTTTGTTCAACGGTCCGTATTAATTTTTCCATCAGTATTTTTATGATAGTATTTTGCAATGAAGCAGCCAGATCATTTTTATTCTTGCTGATAAAGTCAGGATCTTTAGCCTGGCGGTCACGAAGAAAATACAGAAAAGATGTTTTCAGTCCGCTAAAGCTAAAATCCAGTCCTTCGACTTTGGGCATGGCAAAGGAAAACCTGTCAGGATCTCCTCCGGCAGCCAGTTGATCAATAACGGGTCCTCCCGGATAAGGCAATCCCATCATTTTAGCGCATTTGTCAAAAGCTTCCCCGGCGGCATCATCGATAGTTTTTCCCAACGTCTCCATGGTAAGGGGATCATCAACTCTCATAAGCTGCGTATGACCTCCGGATACCAGCAGGCATATAAAAGGCATAGATGGTTTCTTTTCCTCTTCTTCAGGCAGGAACAGTGCATGAACATGGCCCATCAGGTGATTCACGGCAATAAGCGGAATATCCAGAGCCAGCGCTAATCCTTTGGCAAAAGAACTTCCCACCAACAGGGATCCCAGCAAGCCGGGCCCCCGGGTAAAAGCTATAGCATCCAGTTCCCGGATATCAATGCCTGCCTTTTTCAATGCCACATCCACTACCGGAACAATATGCTGCTGATGCGCTCTGGAAGCCAGTTCAGGTACCACTCCTCCATATTTTTCATGCACTTCCTGGCCTGCCATACTATTCGATAACAGCCGGCCGTTTCTGATTACAGCGGCCGAGGTATCATCACACGATGATTCAATTCCCAATATCGTAATGCCCATGCTGTTATTTCTTTAAAATTTGCACTATTTTTGCTGAATATGTTAAAGTTAATAAAATCGTTGATATTATCAAAAGAGGTGTAAAAATAGTAATCATTACAATAGGAGCCATCCTCATCGTTCTGTTCCTTCTTTTGGGCGTATTGCATCTCCCGAAGGTACAGACCGCATTAACGGACAAACTGGTGGTGCGGCTTGAGGAGAGCCTGCATACAAGGATCAGTTATTCAAAAGTAAAGGTTGGCCTGTTCCGTCCCGTTTACTTTGAAAATTTTCTGATCCGGGACCAGCAGGGAGACACTCTTATCTTTGTTAAAAAGGTCAGTACCATACCTGTTTTGAATATTTCCACACTGAAAAACAAGAAACTGATCCTCAGCAGGGCTGTAGCAGAAGGAGCTTTTGTCCGCCTGATCTCACCACCCGGTAAAGAAAATAATTATGACTTTTTATTTAATCCTCCCAAAAAGGATTCAACGGTCTCTTCTTTTTATTTTAGCCTTCGCCATGCTATTCTGAAGGATTCCCGCTTTCAATTAAAGGTACTTCCTCCCGATAAGGAATATGGTATCCGTTTTACAGATCTGAAATTATATAATATCAACGGAACCGTTAATGATCTGTCAATCTATAATAAAATATTACGTCTTTCTGCCGTCAATGTGAGCTTCACAGACAGCAGTGGCTGGCAGGTAAATGATTTTTCTTCAGATTTGGAATCGGCTCCCCGGCATCTGTGGTTTGATCATATAAAGATCATCACACCCTGGTCAAAAATTTTTGCCGATTATTACCATATGGATTTCAGACACCAGTCCGATATGAAAGACTTTATTAACAAAGTCGAACTTTCCGCTGTTTTCCGGCCCTCGGTATTCGGCTACCGGGATATGAATATGATCGCACAGGATTCTCTGTTTATCCACAATGATTTCCGCTTTTCTATGGAAGGACGTGGCACCCTCGCTAACCTGACAGCCAAAAAACTTCGTTTATGGATAAATGATAAAACTCAATTGACCGGAACATTAAATATGACCGGATTGCCGGATATTAAAAATACTTACATCTATTTTAATGTTCAGGATCTGACTACGAGCATGGATGATATACGCAATATTTATATTCCAAAAACCAAACGCAAAATAAACGTGCCTGAAAATTTCAA
>WFSC01000149.1 GCA_015486185.1 Bacteroidales bacterium
CATGGGAAAGAAAAAACAAAAGGAGATGGATAAACTTCGGGAGAAATTTATCCAGGGAGCTAAAGAAAAAGGGTATGATGAAAAGATAGTCCTGAAAATATGGCACGACTGGGAGGCTTTTGCAAAATACGCTTTCAACAAATCACATGCCACCAGTTATGCTTATCTCTCCTTTCAGACAGCTTATCTGAAAGCACATTACCCGCCGGAATATATGGCTGCCTTGCTGAGCCGTAATATTAATGATATCAAAAAGATTACCACGCAGATCAATGAGGTCAAAAGAATGGGACTCCTTGTTCTGGGACCTGATGTAAACGAAAGCGATGTCATGTTTACGGTCAACAAAGACGGCAATATCCGGTTCGGTCTGAAAGGGATCAAAGGGGTAGGTGAAAGTGCTGCCATGGAGATTATCAGAGAAAGAAAGGAAAACGGACCTTACCGGGATATTTTTGATTTTGTTGCCCGTCTGAACCTTTCAACGGTCAATAAAAAAAACATAGAAGCACTGGCGATTGCAGGGGCCCTGGATAACATAGATACGATCAAAAGAAGCCAATACCTTGCCAAAGACCCTGCCGGTATTTCCTTTGTGGATCAATTGATAAAATACGGCAACCGGGTACAACAGGAGAAAAACACCACACAACAGTCCCTCTTTGGGGATGCCATACAAATGCAGATACAAAAACCTCAAATCCCCGAGGCCGAAGACTGGTCGAAACTTGAAAAACTGTCACGCGAGAAAGAATTGATCGGAATCTACCTGTCGGCCCATCCCCTGGACGATTACAGTCTGGAAATAGAAAACTTCTGTAATGCAACTATTTCAGATCTTGAAAATATGGGAAAAATGATCGGCAGGGAGATCACCCTGGCAGGCATTATCTCTTCGACCGTCAACGGAATTACAAAAAACGGGAAACCTTATGGTTCTTTCATATTGCAGGATTATACCGGTACATGGAAATTTATGCTTTTCAGTCAGAATTATGTGGATTACAGTAAATATTTCAATGTGGGATATTCCCTGATGATAAAGGGAAAGATACAAAAAAACAAATACAGGAACGACGAACCTGAGTTCAGGATCAGTTCCGTTCAGCTCTTATCTGAGGTAAGAGAAAAAATGATCCATTCAATTAAACTTATGGTCCCCCTATCTGAAATCAATGCCACATGGATCGATGAGATGCAGAAGATCATTAAACCCAATGGAAAAACGGTCCTGAAATTTTCTGTTTTCTCTCCTGAAGACCGGGTATCGGTTGATTTGTTTTCCCGCACCATAAAAGTAGATATTACCAATGAGTTCATTGATTATGTGAGGGATAATGAGTCGGTGGTAATGAAGATCAATTGAATTACTTTTCTTTGCCCTGAAAAAAATCTATCTTTGTCACCTTAAAAAGCATACTAAAAAAATAAATAATTATGGCACTTGATGTAACGGAAGCTACTTTTGAAGAAGAAGTATTAAAATCTGATGTACCGGTTATGGTTGACCTGTGGGCTGAATGGTGCGGTCCCTGCCGGCTGGTGGGCCCGATCATTGATGAGATCGGTAAAGAAATGGCCGGAAAGGTAAAAGCCACAAAACTGGATGTGGACAGCAGCCCTTCCATAGCTGTTAAATACGGGGTCCGTAATATACCTACCGTTTTATTTTTTAAGAATGGGGAAGTCGTTGGGAAACAGGTAGGTGCTGTTCCCAAAAGTGTATTCATGAAAAAACTTGAGACTTTCCTCGACTGATCCGGCATTCTTTCTTTTCTGATAATCTCATTATTGTTGAAAAAAGTTTCCGTTTTTTGTGGATCCAGCAGCCGGGTACCGGATATTTTTTACCGTGAGGCTGAAGAACTGGGACGTATCCTGGCCCGTGAGGGAATTGAGATACTTTTCGGGGGAGGGGATTTTGGCCTGATGGATCATTTGTACAAGGGAACAGTGGAAAATCACGGCATGATTACCGGCATTATTCCTGAATTTATGGTAGAAGCCGGTTGGGCCCATAAAGAACTGACCGATCTTGTGGTGGTAAAAGATATGCACGAACGGAAATACAAACTGATCCGTGAAACCGATGGCATTATAGCCCTGCCCGGCGGGCCGGGGACCCTTGAAGAACTGTCGGAAGCCATTACCTCCAAACAACTCGGACTGATAACCGTCCCTATCGTACTGGTAAATATTGATGATTACTTTGAACCGTTGCTCCGTTTTTTTGAAAAAATGGAAAAACATAATTTTATCCGGCCGGATCACCGGAAAATGTGGAGTGTGATCCCGCATGTATCCTCTATCGTACAGACCCTGCATAATGCTCCCGGATGGGATGCCAACGCAATCGGCATGGCGAAAATCTGAAGAACAAGGAGCGTTGATCGTTGAATGATGAACAGAAACAACACTGCCGGTATCCAAAGGATCCTGGCAGTGTTGTTTAAGTGATGAAAA
>WFSC01000150.1 GCA_015486185.1 Bacteroidales bacterium
ACGTTTATCTTTCCACTATAGAATCAACTGCCAGTCTTTGGGATTGCGGGGAATTTATAGCCTCTGCCTTTAAGCTGGAAGTAGGACATCCACCGGGAGCTCCTTTTTTTCTGATCCTGGCACGTTTCTTTACTCTTTTTGCCGGACACCATCATGAACTGGCAGCCCGTATGGTGAACTCCATGTCTGCCCTGGCCAGTGCCTTCACCATCCTGTTCCTTTTCTGGACGATCACTCACCTGGCCAGAAAGATCATGAACGGTAAATCTGAGCTTTCTACAGGAAAAACCATTGCCATCATGGCAAGTGGTGTAGTCGGGGCCCTGGCCTATACTTTTTCAGATTCTTTCTGGTTTTCAGCCGTGGAAGGGGAGGTTTATGCCACTTCATCCCTGTTTACTGCCGTTATTTTCTGGGCTATTCTGAAATGGGAAGAGTCCGGTGATACCAAACATGCCGATCGCTGGCTGATACTGATCGCTTATCTGATGGGATTGTCCATTGGTGTCCATTTACTGAACATACTTGCTATCCCTGCCATTGTGATGGTTTATTACTTCAAAAAATATAAGGTTACCAATAAAGGGGTAGTTATTGCTTTAACTATTTCGGCTGTATTGGTGATACTGGTTATGTATGGCATTATTCAGGGATTGTTCAAGGTTTCGTCACGATTCGAATTATTTACCGTGAACGGTCTGGGGTTGCCGTATAATTCAGGTCTTTATCTGCATATGCTGATCCTTCTCGGCAGTTTGTTTGGCTCGATATACCTTCTTTTGAAGAGAAAAGACCTGAAAACCATTCTTATTCTTTCAAGCACCGCTGTTGTACTGTCCGGCATGCCTTTCATCAGTTCCTCTTTTTTCCTGGATCTGATCATTGCCTCTGTCCTGGTTTATGCAACCGTGCTTATTGGTAAAAAAAGCCGGCGTACCTTAATGACCCTGATGACCGCCCTGACCATGATCCTGATCGGCTATTCATCTTTTGCCCTTATCCTGATCCGGGCCAATGCTGACACGCCCCTCAATGAAGATGATCCTGACAATGTTTTTTCCATGCTATCCTATATCGACCGGGAACAATATGGCACCCGTCCGCTCTTTTACGGACAATACTATAACACACCCATTACCGGAATCAAGGATGGTAAACCCACTTACATTCGTAAAAACGGCAAATATGTTATCTCCAATTACTCTCAGTCTTATATTTATGATCCCCATGCCCTGACTCTTTTCCCCCGCATGTACAGTAATCAGCCGGATCATGTAAAAGCCTACAAGCAATGGGGGCATGTTAAAGGCCGTCGTGTCCAGGTCGCTGACCGGAACGGAGGTAAAAAAACGATAACAATCCCGACATTTGGTGAAAACTTGCGGTTTTTCTTTTCCTATCAGGTAGGTTTTATGTACCTGAGATATTTTATGTGGAACTTTTCGGGCAGGCAAAATGATATTCAGGGTCTTGGCGGGCCTCTTGACGGCAATTGGATCAGTGGCATCAAGTTTATTGATGAACCTCGTGTCGGTCCTACGGATAAATTACCTGATAAATACGCCAACAACAAGGCGCGTAACCGTTACTATATGCTACCCTTCCTGCTGGGTCTTCTGGGCCTGATGGTACAATGGAAAAGAACCCCCAAGGATTTCTGGGTCATTATGCTGCTTTTTTTTATGACAGGCATTGCCATTGTCATCTACCTGAATCAAACTCCTAACCAGCCTCGCGAAAGGGATTATGCCTATGTGGGATCCTTTTATGCCTATAGTATATGGATCGGCCTGGGTGTACTCGGATTGTATTATATGTTCCGAAAATTCCTTTCCGAAAGTATCAGTGCCCTTTTTGCCGGCTTGCTCTCACTGGCTGTCCCGGCTATTATGGGACAACAAAACTGGGATGATCATGACCGCTCAGGCAGATATACTGCCAGGGATCTGGCTTACGATTACCTGAACACCTGTGAAAAAGACGCTATCCTCTTTACCAATGGAGATAATGACACATTTCCCCTTTGGTATATACAGGAGGTAGAGGGTGTCCGTACGGATGTACGCGTTGTCAACCTGATGCTCTTCAATACCGACTGGTACATCGACCAGATGAAAAGGAAAGTGTATGATTCCGATCCCCTGCCTCTTTCCTTGCCAAGGGAAAAATATCTGGACGGTACCAATAATATGATCTATCTGATCAATAATAAAAATATCAAAGGCTATCTCAATCTAAAAACAGCAATCGATTTTGTAGCAAGTGACAACCCCGGGACAAAACTGCCCCTGCAGGGAGGAGAGCGCATTGACTTTTTCCCATCAAAAAAATTCAGTATCCCTGTAGACAGCGCAACCGTTGTTTCGAACGGAACCGTTGATCCGGCCAATGCTGATAAGATCGTACCCGATATACTGATCAATATAAAAAAGAATTCCGTTATGAAAAGCTCCATGATGGTCATGGATCTGCTGGCACATTTCGACTGGAAAAGACCTGTATATTACGTAACCGGTGGACATGATGATGCGCTGGGAATGGAAGACTATTTCCAGATGGAAGGATTTGCCTACCGGCTTGTCCCGATAAAAACCCCCAGGGAAGATTATATCAACTACGGCCGGGTTGACACAAGGAGATTATATAATAATCTGATGCACAAGTTCCGTTGGGGCAGGATGAATAAACCCGATGTTTACCTTGATTATTATACCCGTCGCACCATAAATATTATTAAAGTCAGAAATGCTTTCAGTCGTTTGTCCAAAGCCCTTTCACAGGAAGGGAAAAAAGATTCGGCAGTGGCCGTCCTGGATCATTGCATGGAATTGCTCCCAAAGAAAAAACTGCCTTATGATATATTTACCACAGGTTTAATAGATGCTTATTATAAAGCAGGTGCCAATTCCAGGGCCGATTCACTTGCTATGGATTATGAAACAGATCTTAAAAACGAACTGACCTACTTCTTTTCTTTCCCACCCAAACTTGCCGGAACGATAGACTATCAAAAGAAAGTTGATCTGCAACTCATAAACCAGATCGCATCAACCTGTAAGCCATATAATCCTGCACTGGGGAAAACCCTTGAGAACGATTTGAATGAATATTACAGAATGTATCTGGAGCTGTCCGGAGCTGCCTTGCCAAAACAAAGAAAATAACCGGTTTAGATTAACAAAAGGTAAGATTATTTATGTCTCCTGGTATTTTCTAACTCCTTTGACCTCAATAAAATCATGAATGGTTTTGAGTAATGTATGTGGTAACACCGGTTTGGTAAGATAAGCATCACAACCGTTCAAAAAAGATTTTTCACGGATTTCCCGGGAAGCATAAGCCGTTACGATAATTACCGGAATTCCCGGATATTCCTTTTTCACAAAACGCATGGCATCAATACCGTTTTTTAACGGGATCAATATATCCATTAAAATAACATCAGCAGGTTTGTCGTGTGATTGAATATAATTTATAAAATCCAAGCCATTCTTTATCCACATGATCTGGATCCCCGTTTTCCTTAACAGAGATTCAAAATATTGATAGCCGGCCTCATCATCTTCGACGATGATTAACTTTTTATCCTTCCAGTCTACTAATAAATCCCTGTATATCAACGACATATAATGGCGGAATATTTCTGTTACCGCGAACTTAAATTAGAAAATAGAATTATTCATTACGCAAGCTTTACAATTTTTTTATTCACACTCGCCTGTTAATAACTTCCAACATCATTGTTTATAAAGCACTTACTGTTTAATATTTTTTAACAGTATTCCTTTTCGCATCCTGTTATCCAATCTGTTTACAAAATTCTTCAGCATATAGGTTCGTCCTGTTGCCGGATGAAAAACATAGAGATCATCCCCCTTCAGTTTATATGTGGTTTCCCTGCTTATATCCATTCCGTTAACATAAAGATAATAGGTTCCGTCATGAGTTGCTCGCCATTTAATTTTCAGGGCTGCAGGTAAAGTTGTTATAATGTTGGTATTGGCCGAATGCAAATTGTTCTCAGGAACAATCATCCTCCACCTGTTATCAAGATTACCTGTAAAATTCCGTATTTTGTAATGTGCTCCGTTTCCCGGATAATAGACTTTCAGGTCTGCTCCATCCAGACTAAATTCAATCTCATTGCTTACATCTTTCTCACCAACAACAAACCATAAGGTCCCGGTTTTGTCCGCTTTCCATTTTGCTCTTTCTTTCATTGCCATATCATTGGAAAGCCCGGCGTGATCATCCGGGGATTTTTGTTCCGTATTTTCGTTTTCACCAGGTGCGAGGGTAGTTTTTTCCTGATAGAAATCAGCCTGGGTAGCAGGTAATTTTTCGGCTATGCGGAAGCGTCCGTCGCGGTTATTCCAATAATTTCTCAAAAGATATCTGTCCTTGTCTTGCGGATCTTCCGCGATCATATCATTACCAAAGGGATAGGTTTTCGGATTTTTGATTTCCCTGCCGTTGATCTTAAGGACCAGTTGGGTCTGATCAGCTTTCCAGAACATACCGGCATTATTTTCCGCTGCACCGGCACCCGCAGTAAAAGAAGCCAACTGCTCAGGGGTGGGTTTAAAATAAAAATCGCCCGTAAGGGAAGAAGATTCCCAGGGTACTTGCTTATCGTCGCTCTTTTTCATTACCTCGATACGCACATTCTTAAAAACATCCTCAATTTTCAGTCCGGGTCGTTGGATCTGATAGAGTAATTCCTGGGTATAGAGTCCATTTACTCCCGATCCGTCAATAGCGGTCTTGCCCGGAGAGGTAGCATAGGCAATGATGGTCCCTGCCGGCGCATTCATACTTACCAGTCCCTGCCGGGTCGAACGGAACGTCCTGGCAAACGGATTGTTCCGACAGGCATCCAAAACAATAATATTTACCTTTGAATCTGCCGCATCCATCAATGCCACTACAAATCCGGCATCCACACATTCATATTCAACTTCTTCCTCACTGCTGATCCGTGCATTTACAGGTACCAGAAAATTATACCCTTTAACTTGTATGCCATGGCCTGCATAATAAAACAACCCAATATCATAGTCCTTCAGTTTTTGTCCGAATTCCCGGATGACCCGTTTCATTTCTGTCTGGTTGGAAACATTCTCCCGTAATATAACATCAAATCCGACATTCCTTAGCGCCCGTGCCATAGAACGTGCATCATTCACGGGATTGGCAAGCGGACCGACCAGGTAATCCGCATTACCTATAACCAGGGCAAGACGCTTTTCCGGTGCTTCCTGCTGACCGTAAAGAATATCCACCGGCAAGAGGAACAGAAAAAACAAAATCAGAACATTACCAAGTCTTTGCCTCATGTGTAAAAAATTATATTAACCTGATAATCTTATTTATTGCTATTCCATCGGACATTTTATGATTGTAAGTTACAAATTTTTCAGCTTTCCCTGTGAATGAAAATTTGATTCCATGTTATAAAACATATTATTTGTATTCTTAGGGTTTTTTTCGGTACTTAGTTTTTTAATCTTAACCTGAATCATATGATGACCCGTAAAGTATTTGTGTTAATCATTGTATTATTAACCGGACCCGTTTTTTATCTCGAAGCCGATGCCCAGCAAAAAGTTAATCTCCCGGAATTAAAGGAAAAGCAAAAAGGATTCTTTACCCGCATTAATCTCGGCGTAGCTACGGGAAAAGTCAAATTCGAGGACTACTTCAACATTACAGGCTTGACCATACCCATCAGCATCCAATTGGGAAGCCAGTTGAGTCCTAATTTTGCTTTATATGCAACCTACTCCAACCTTTTCATGGCCAGCCCGGTAGTTTCCGATATTTCTTTTTCTGCAGATATGGTTTCCATACCTCAACTCGGTGTGGGTTTTGCCTATTATTTTGGAAAAGGCAAAACCTATATATACGCTGATGGCAATTATGCAATCACAACCATTGTAGCCTCTGGTTCATCAGGCAGTACAAATGGCGGGCTTGGATTGAATATCGGTTACGGATACGACTATAATCTTTTCAAAAGAATAGATTTGGGCGCCAATATTTTCTATCACTATAGCACTATGAAGGATAAACCTTCATCAATAGGTGAGCCGCAGGTCACCAACAATTTTCTGGGGGCTTGCCTGTCTTTCCGTTTTGGAAGATAATACATCTTTTTTCGTTTAACCGGATCCCCATATTTTTCTGAAAATATTTTATCTTTGCACTCCGTTTAAGGCCCCGTAGTTCAACGGATAGAATAGCGGTTTCCTAAACCGTAGATACAGGTTCGATTCCTGTCGGGGCTACCAATCTGATGAAAAACTATTTTTCCCACCGGCTTTCAGCCTGTACCTGCTGTCCCCGGCAATGCAAAATCAACCGGCTGGAGGAAGAGATATCCTATTGCCGTACAGGTTCCAAAGCCCTTGTAGCCCACACAGGATTGCATTTCGGTGAAGAACCGCCTATATCCGGAAAAAAAGGTTCGGGTACTATCTTTTTTGCCGGCTGTAATCTGCGATGCGTCTTTTGTCAGAACTGGCAGATCAGCCAGCGTTTCGATCTTTCATTGGTACAGGAGATGACCCCGGACGAACTGGCTTCAGAAATGTTGCGACTGCAGGATGCCGGAGCACATAATATCAATTTTGTTTCTCCTTCACATGTAATCTGGCAAATGGCAGATGCCGTTGTGACGGCCCGTAAAAAGGGATTGTCCATTCCTGTTGTTTATAATTCTGG
>WFSC01000151.1 GCA_015486185.1 Bacteroidales bacterium
AAACTGGATACATACCGGAGTAAGGAGGCGCTGGCATTCACTGTTACACGTAATCTTTGTCTCGACAGGATAAAGACCAGACATACCATTTCCATGGAGGAATCCGGCGTTATGGAAAAACAGGAAACGGCAGACCCGCCGGATGTACAACTTGACAGAAAAGATAAAGCCGGAAAGATCCTCGAGATCATGGAGCATTTACCGGAAACCCAAAAAACGGTTCTTCATATGCGGGATGTGGAGGGTTTGGATTTTGAAACCATTGCCAACGCAACGGATATGACAATGAATAATGTACGGGTGGTGTTGTCCAGAGCAAGAAAAAATGTAAGAGAGACTTTTTTAAAGCAAATAAATGATGGAAACAGAACAGGTGAAAAAACTGGTAGAGAAATTCTATAACGGGGAAACCTCCCTGGAAGAAGAAGGCCGGCTAAGGAAGTATTTTCTATCGGGAGAGGTGGCGGATGAATTTCCGGCCGAAAAAGAATATTTTCTGGCCATGACGGGATATCAGGAAGAAGAAAGACCCTCCTCTTCCTTTGCCAAAAAACTGGAGTTGTTGATGGATGGTCATTATCCCGGAACGAAGCCAAAGATACGTCATCTGAAACCTGTTCTTACCTGGAGCCTTTCTGTAGCAGCATCCCTGCTGATACTTGCAGGTGCCTATTTTGCCTGGATGAGACCTTCGGTAAAAGACACCTATTCCGATCCCCAAACAGCGTATATGGAAACACGGAGCGTATTGCTTTTTGTGTCGCAGCAACTGAATCAAGGTACAGGAGAATTGACACGGCTGGAAAATATACGGCGTCCGGCCGAAGAAATGGCAAAAATACAACAGGCAACGAAAGCAGTAGCAGATCTCCGGTACCTGAATGACCTTTCCTCCGGCACTTCAGCAATAAATCATATACAGACACTGACCCGTACGCAACAGGTCATGGAAAAATATTTAAAAATCAACAAAAACAAATAAAACCCAGAGCTATGAAAATGAAAAAATGGATTTTTGTAATTTTAACTATGATGGCTTCTTACCCTGTCTATGGGCAGAAGGATCCGGTAGATCGTCTGTTTGAAAAATACGGGGGAAAAGACGGCTATACTACGGTGTATATCACCAGTAAGATGTTCAGCATGTTCTCCGAAGCCCAGGCAGATGATCCTGAGTTCAACCAAATGATGAAGAACCTGAAAAGTATCCGTATTCTTGCTACCGATGAAAGTGCTCCGCCATCGGAAAAAGTTAATTTTTACGATGAAGTGATGAAAGACCTTCCGCAGAAAGAGTATGAGGAGTTGATGGTAGTGCAGCAAAAAGATCAGAAAGTAAAGTTCCTTATGAAAGAGAAGGAAGGGAAAGTTGTAGAGCTGCTGCTGGTCGTTGGTGGAAAAGAGGACAATGCCGTGATCGATATACGTGGTATTATCGACATGAAGCAAATCGCCCAACTATCCAAGGCCATCAACGTCAGCGGTATGGACGAACTGGAGAAACTGAATGATCAGCAAAAAACGAAAAATAAAAAGAAATGACGTTCCGTATATTAAAGTCTTTGGTCCACATGAAACGGGAATCCTTGTTTCCGGTGTTGGCCGTTCTGGTGTTCTTACTTAGCTCCTGTGCTACCGGACCCAGTCCGGCTGCCGATCACATAATTCGTGATTATGAAGGTTTGCCCGGCGTTTATACTTTTCGTATTCCCCCCGGATTGATAGGTATGATGATGAATGGCGAAGATGATCAGGATGTGAAGAATTTCCTTTCCGGTATGGAAACGATCAAGGTGATCATAATTAATACGGCAGAGACAAAAGAAAAGAAGCTGCCTGAAGTGGTGGAGCATTTCTCAAAAGAACTGAAAAAGGAAAATTTTGAGGATCTTATGGAGATCAATCAAAGCGGGAACAAAGTTTCGGTGAAGATACATGAGCAGGGTGATAAAACGGATGAAGCCATGATCATGATCACCAGTGACAATGAATTCCTGGGACTGAGTCTGGTGGGGAATATTGATATGAAAACCCTTGGTAAGATCGTTTATAAGATCAACCAGGATGATTTCAACTTTAATAAAAAGGACTAAGG
>WFSC01000152.1 GCA_015486185.1 Bacteroidales bacterium
GCAGATCCCCTTCTTTTTTTACCAGTGTCTGGGCTTCGTTGATAGCCATGTAGGCCGAATTGCTTTTTGGGGAGGTGGCCAGATAGATGGTAGCTTCGGAGAGGATGATCCTGGATTCCGGCCATCCAACCTGGTGTACGGCATCGAAAGTGCTTTGTGCCAACAGCAGTGCATTGGGATTGGCCAGACCGATATCTTCGGCAGCCAGGATCACCAGCCGGCGGGCTATAAATTCCGGATTTTCTCCGCCTTCCACCATGCGGGCCAGCCAATAAACAGCCGCATGGGGGTCACTGCCCCTGATGGATTTTATAAAGGCGGAAATAATGTCATAATGCTGTTCTCCCTGTTTATCATAAATGGCCAGGTTTTCCTGCAGATGATGTAATACCTTATCATTGGTGATAATGATCTTTTTCCCCTCCGGCAATCTGTTTTTCTCAGCATCTACAACCAGTTCAAGGGCATTATATAACTTGCGGGCATCTCCGCCGGAATACCGGAACAGGGCTTCATATTCCCTGATATCTATATCAAGGGTTTTCAGATACGTGTCATGTGTGAGTGCCCGGCGGAGCAGTGTCATCAGTGCCTCCTTGTCCATGGGCTTGAGAACATATATCTGGCATCTCGACAACAGAGGGGAGATTACCTCAAAAGAAGGGTTCTCGGTTGTGGCGCCTATAAGGGTGATCGTTCCCTCCTCGACCGCCCCTAACAATGAATCCTGTTGTGATTTGCTGAAGCGGTGGATCTCATCGATGAACAGAATGGGGTTGGGACGATCGAAAAACTGTGTTTTTTTTGCTTTCTCAATGGTTTCCCTTACATCTTTCACCCCCGAATGGACAGCGCTCAGACTGTAGAACGGGCGGTTAAGCTGGTGAGAAAAGATCCGTGCCAGGGTGGTTTTACCGACTCCGGGAGGTCCCCACAGAATCATCGAGGGAATGGTGCCTGCATCAATCAGATTCCGTAAAATGGCATTCTTGCCTGCCAGATGGTCCTGCCCTACGAATTCATCGAGGGATCTGGGTCGCATACGTTCAGCCAAAGGAATGTTTGATGTCATAGGAAATCCTTTTTACAAAGATAAGGTTATTTTTCCTTTGCCGGGAAAGTGAAGAAACATTAATAATTATTAGCCAGAGCAACCTTATCAAACAAAAAAATGTCTTATATTTATGAAGTGATTATCATATACTCAGTAATTAATTAACCACTAAAAACTCACAAAGATGAAACGGAAAGTACGATCTGGAAGTATTCTTTTTCCCATTTTAGTAATAAGTCTGTTTTTTTGTCCTCTACATATTTTTTCTCAAGGATTAAACTCTATAGATATTTTTAATGGCGGCGTAAAAGACGGGCAAGCCATCCTGACTGAATATCTTCGTCCCTGGGTAAATGCTTTTGGCGTTGATCTGAATGCAGGCTGGTATAATACAGCACGGCCTCACAAGCCGGGAGGAGTGGATGTAACTTTTACCGTTAATGTGACCAGGGTGCCTGCCAGTGCAAAAACCTTTGACCTGGCAAACATAGGTCTTGAAAATTTACATGTTGCAGGTAGCAATACCATGGCACCCACTGTCGCCGGCAGCTCTGATGAGGGTCCTTTGCTGAAATATGTTGTAGGAAGCGGAAATGATTCGGTGACCCTTGCTTCTTTCCATTCTCCGGGAGGGACAGAATTTGATCTTATTCCCTCTCCCATGTTGCAGGGAGGTATTGGCCTGCCAGCCGGAACAGAGATTATAGGGCGCCTGCTGATACCGGTGAAAGTTCCCGGAACGTCTGCAAAAGTAGCTTTATGGGGTATAGGCCTGAAACACAGCATACGACAGTGGATTCCTGTCATTAAGAGACTGCCGGTGGGGCTGTCTGTTTTCGGAGGATATACCCGTATGAACATATATTCCGGCTTTCAACTGGAACCGGATAGTTATGAGTATCTTGATAAATTCAAACCTGCCGATTTTACCGGTCAGGAAATCAGTACGGTTATGCAGGCTTATACCGTTGATCTTCTTGTGTCAACGGCTTTCCCTGTGATTAATGTTTTCGGGGGGATCGGATACAGTAGAACGCAGACTGATATCAATGTGAACGGAAATATCCCGATCCCGGGTTTTCATCCTGATATTTCAACAACGGAGCCGGTTTTTACCGATGCGGATATACAACAGGTACCGGGCATAAAGATCACCAATCAAAGCGGCCTTAGAGTAAATGCCGGTATTCGCCTGAAGTTGGCTGTGGTGACCATTCACGGGGATTATACCTGGGCAGATTATTCCATATATACAGCGGGAATAGGATTAAGTTTCAGATAATCTTTGTCTGATTTGTATATTTTTGTATCTTTATAAAAAACACATTGTCATGGAAGATAAACTTGTCATTCTTGCCGAACATCCGTATGAAAAAGCTTTACTAATTAAAAGCCGGCTGGAAAATGAAGGTATTGAGTCAATCCTTTCCAATGTAAATCTGATACAGCCTGATGCATCGGCAGGGGTCAGGATAAAAGTGAGGGAAAATGATTTTGAAAAAGCGTTGAAGATCTATGAGAACTTTTTGCGGGATGAAGGGTATGAAACCAAAAAGGATACGGAAGCAAAGAAAGAGAAAAATATGTCGGGTGTAAAAAAGATCATGGTACCTGTTGATTTTAGCGATTATTCCCGCCATGCTGCACATTTTGCCATGCACTATGCACATAAAGTACATGCAGAGATCCTTTTGTTGCATGCATATTTTAGCCCGGATCTCCAAACGATTCCCTATGATGAATCTTTTGGCATAGAAGGTACTATGACAGAATATATAGGAGATCTGAGGGATGCAGCCAAAGAGGAGATAGAGAAATTGCAAAGGGATCTGAAAAAGATCGCCGGGAAAGAAAATCTGAAGAATCTTACCATGGATTATTCTATCGTGCAGGGAGCGCTGGACGATGCGGTATTTTTTGCCAGTGAATCCTATCACCCCGATCTCATTATAATGGGAGCAAGGGGAAAAGGCAACAGGAAAAAAGATCCTATCGGATCAAGTACTGCACGAATTCTGGAAAAAGCCCCGGTACCGGTACTTGTGATCCCGGAAGATACGGATATCCAGAGCTTCTTTGACCGAAAAAAAATAGTTTATGCTACGGATTATGATGAGTCGGACTTTCAGGAGATTGCGAAGCTGGTTTCTCTGGTACGTCCGTTTAATATGGAGATCATTTGTACACATATTGAGGGAGAAGAGGAAGAACCACTGGAGAACATTAAGATGGAAGGGCTGAAAAAATATTTCAAAAAATCCTATCCTGACCTTACCTTGTCCTGTCATATGATCCCACACGAAGATGTGATCGCAGGTCTTGATGCCTTTGTTCTGGAACATCCTGTCAGTGCAATTGCACTTACTACCCACAAGCGGAACCTGATCACAAGACTTTTCTATCCCAGCATCACACGAAAAATGTTCTTTTATACAACAGTACCCTTACTCGTTTTTCACGCCTGACAAGTTCTTCACAGGAGTCAGTCGGGTTCTATTTTCTCAGTCTCAGGTCCAGATAACCTCCCAGCACGGCATAGCAGGTTTTCCCGCATTGTCCGGCAACTTTTTTGACTTCAAGTTTTGTCCCGTCAACGGCAATAATGGTGTCAATGCCCCGGATATAGGTGGCTGTTACGGCATAAGACTGGTTTGCAGGCATCAGGATCTTTGCCGTAGCCAATCGGAGGGTATCCCTGAGTTTTATTTGTTGATCTTCTATGTTCCCCTGATAAATTGTAACAGGTATCCGTGGGTTCTCCTGGTTTATGGTAACATGCAAGGCCAGAAAACCGCTGTCGGGAGCCACTGCAAAACATTGACTGCAGTCAACAGGCTGGTTGGTGGTTTCTTTGTTACAGGCGTAGAAAAAGAGTGCGATGAAAACATTGAATACCAGAATGAATATGCGGAAAAAATTTCTCATGATTGAGGGTTATTTATACCAGGGAATGAATTTTTGGGTTTTGGCCAGCTTTCTGTGCGAAAGGATATACTCTATTTTCAAAGAAAAGTAACTGTCGGGGAAATCATAGGTGTGAAAATTATACCAGCAGTAATCTGCTGCAATGCGTACAGGGCCTGTTTTCAGATAGAGTCCGCCCGAAGGACTGGCAGAAAAAATGGTTGAGGGTGATTTATTGCTGCCCGGATAGGAGGGCCCGAAGGAAACAAAACCACTGACGAAAATATGTGCACCGAATTCCGGTTTGTGTCTGTATGATATCATAAAAGGAAATTCTCTGCCAAGCCCGGCAAAGGCCAGTCCCCTGTATTCCCAGTATTGATGAAAAATGTGGCTTGAGGACTGTTCGAGGATCTGTACAGGGAACATCCGGTAATGGAAACCGGTATAAAAGGATATTTTGGTAATGCCTTCGGTGATGCCCAAACGGATGCCCGGAATAAAATTTTTTCCGTTAAACAGCATGTCCATCCCAAAACGAAGATCATGCAGATAGGGAGAGAATGTATATTGATAATCATTCTCGATCAGCAGGTCTTTCATTTCAGGATCCTTGTTTTCATCAGCCAGTTCTATCGGGTTTATCGGAAGTTCTTTTTGAAAGAACCCAATGGTATCCAGTGAGATAAACTTTTCGGCCAGCACAAGGTCTTTTTCCTGTACGGCCAGCAGTAAAGGTGAATACTTGGTATTTGTCAGGATAAAGATATCAGCACCGTGGGATACCAGCAGATTAACCAGTGCGGGGTTATGTTTCTGGACACCTATCAGCAAAGCTGTGAAGCCGTTTTTATCTTTTTGGTTGATATCTGCCCCTGCTTTTAGCAGCAACTTTACAAATCCGGTATTTTCCCCGTAAACAGCAACCATTAACGGGGTAGTTCCCTGCTTGTCTTTGGCGTCCGGATCCGCGCCGCTTTTTAAGAGGATGTCCCCGATAGAAGTGTGATTTAATGCTGCTGCAGCTATTAACGGAGTTCTTCCGTATTTATCCCTTGTTTGAATATTTGCCCCGTGATTGATAAGAAAAGAAACCATATCCGGATGATTGTTCAATACAGCCTGCAGCAGGGGAGAAATACCTTCCTTGTTTTTTTCATTGATGTTGGCATCCCGTGTAAGCAGGATCTCTGTTGTGGGTATATGGCCTTCGCCTGCCGCAAGGATCAGAGGGGTATTCCCGTTCATGGTGGTGGTATTGACATAAGCACCTTCCCGGATAAAGCGGGATACATCTTTGTCGATGCCCAGGTAGGCTGCTACGAGCAGGTTGTAATTAACATCTCCTTTTACATACCATGAAGTATCAACAGGTTTATCATTCAGTTTCCTCTGGCCATATACTTCAGAGATCCCCTGAAATAAAAATAAAGACAGCAAAAGAAACAAAAAATGTCTCATTATGCAGAAATCAGGTTATATCTACCTTTTCCCCTTTCACCCTTTTCCCGGTTTGAAGTTCAACGTTCAACGTTCAACGATCAACGTTCAACGATCCTACAGTGGTATGTTCCCGTGTTTTTTCAACGGATTGGAGTGGGTTTTATTTTCAGCCATTTCCAGGGCACGGATCAGTTTCTTCCGGGTTTCTCTGGGATAAATGATTTCATCTATATACCCCAGTTCTGCCGCTTTGAAGGGATTGGCGAACTTTTCCTTGTATTCATCAATGATCCGGGTTCGTTCTTTTTCATTGTCGATTTTGTTCCGGTACAGTATATTTACAGCGCCTTCAGGGCCCATAACGGCAATTTCGGCAGTAGGAAAGGCATAGTTGATATCGGCGCCGATATGTTTGGATGACATCACGCAGTAGGCTCCGCCATATGCTTTACGTGTAATAACCGTAATTTTGGGTACGGTGGCTTCTGAGAAGGCATATAACAATTTTGCTCCGTGTTTGATGATGCCGCCAAATTCCTGCAGTGTGCCGGGCAGGAATCCCGGGACATCTTCAAAAGTGATCAAAGGAATGTTAAAAGCATCGCAAAAGCGCACGAAGCGGGCTCCTTTGACAGAAGCATCTATGTCCAGGACGCCTGCCAGGTGAGCCGGCTGGTTGGCCACAACGCCTACCGGTTTGCCGTTCAGACGCATGAACCCAACTACAATATTCATGGCATAATGGGGCATGACCTCAAAGAAATAATTGTCATCGGCCACAGAGGTGATCAGTGTTTTGATGTCATAGGGTTTGTTGGCGTCGGCAGGTACCAGATCATGCAGATCCGGATCTTCACGGTCGGGATCATCCGTGGTGGTTTTAACCGGAGGATCTTCCATATTGTTGGAAGGGATGAAACTCAGCAGTTCCCGTATCATCATAAGCGCCTGCTCATCATTATCCCCTATAAAATGGGCCACGCCGCTTTTTGAGTTATGGGTCATGGCACCTCCCAGTTCTTCTTTGCTCACGTCTTCGTGAGTAACGGTTTTTATAACATCCGGACCGGTAACAAACATATAACTACTGTGGTTGACCATAAAGATAAAATCGGTCAATGCCGGAGAATAAACGGCACCTCCGGCGCAGGGACCCAGGATGGCTGATATCTGGGGAATAACACCTGAGGCCATAACATTACGGTAGAACAGATCGGCATATCCCCCCAGGCTTTGCACTCCTTCCTGAATACGGGCTCCGCCCGAATCATTTAATCCGATAACCGGGGCTCCCATTTTCATGGCCAGATCCATCAGCTTAATGATCTTATTGGCATTGGTTCGTGATAAAGAACCTCCGAAAACCGTGAAATCCTGAGCAAACACATAGACAAGCCTTCCGTCAATTTTTCCATATCCTGTGACTACCCCGTCACCAGGGATTTTTTTCTTATCCATTTCAAATTCCGTACATCGGTGTACTACCAGCCTGTCAATTTCAGAGAAAGTACCCGGGTCGAGTAATAATTCAACACGTTCACGGGCGGTCAGTTTTCCGGCGTCATGTTGTTTTTTTATCCGTTCTTCACCTCCGCCCAGTTCGGCTTGTTTCTTTTTTTCTTCAATGAGTCTGAATTTATCTTCCAGTGTAAACATAGGATTTGTTTTTGAGTAGGATTGAAAAAATTAATTAAAAACGGAACTATTCCAGGGTGATCAGGGTTTGATTTCCATCAATGGTATCATCCTGCTTTACCAGGATCTCTTTTATTCTTGTGTCTTTCGGAGCCTTATATTCACTTTCCATTTTCATGGCAGAAATAATGATAAGGGTTTGTCCTTCTTTAACTTCTTCGCCGGGTGAAACCAATATCTTTACAACTTTGCCTGGCATAGGTGATGAGATATGATGGGTTCCGTTCTCAATGCTTCCTTTGTTACGGTTTCGTTGAAACCGTACTTCGGCATCAATGATCTGTGCACTCCAGACCCTGCCATCGGTTTGTACGACATATTCGTTATGTTCTTTTCCACCGGTGATCTCCATCTCAAAGGATTTGCCATTGTGGATCAGGGAGTAGATTCCGGGTTCGACCTTACGTATGTCCAGATTGTAAATTTTTCCTTCGATGGATACTTTAACCAGATCATCCTGCCAGTCAAGAATTTCAGCCTGTATGGTACGGTTTTTCAGCTCTATTTCGTATGGGATCATTAGATACAGATTTTAATTATAGACGTGTCATAGCTTTCTTTCTGCCAATTTCTTTCCACATGCTGTGTTTTTTTCCGGAACCGTTGGGAGGGAAGATCTTTGATTTCCTTTCTTCCAGATATTCAAGAAGGGCAGTAACAGCAGCTAGTTCTTCCATTTCCTGTTCTGTGGAAGAAGCTTCTTTCGCAAACAGTTCTTCCTGGTGCGTGCTGATAAAGTGGGTATTATAATTTCCTTCCCGGAAGTCTTTGTTTTTCAGGATTTTCTTCAGGAAGGGAATGGATGTTTTCACGCCGGTGATCTGGTATTCATCAAGAGCACGTATCATGCGCTGTATAGCTTCTTCACGGGAAGCACCATACGTAACCAGCTTGGAGATCATCGGATCATAATAGATTGGTATTTCAAAACCTTCGTAAACATAACCGTCAACCCGTACACCCGGGCCATAAGGTTCACGCATTTTTAGTATTTTACCGGGCGAGGGCATAAAGTTGTTGTCGGGGTCTTCTGCATATATTCTGCACTCGACCGAGTGGCCCCGTTGTATAACCTGATCCTGTGTGATAGCGAGTTTTTCTCCCCGGGCAACACGTATTTGTTCTTTGACCAGATCGATGCCAATGACCTGCTCGGTTACAGGATGTTCAACCTGTAGCCGGGTATTCATCTCCAAAAAGTAATAATTTCCCTTATTATCTACCAGGAACTCCACTGTGCCGGCACCTTCATAATGGACCGAGCGGGCTGCTGCAATGGCTTGCTCACCCATTTCTTCCCGCAGTTCCGGCGTCATTAATACGCAGGGAGTTTCTTCAATTACTTTCTGGTGCCTTCGTTGTACCGAACATTCACGTTCTCCGAGGTGAACGTAATTTCCATACTGGTCGCCCAGGATCTGAAACTCGATATGATGGGGGGATTCGATATACCTTTCTATATATACGGCATCATTTCCAAATGCTGCACCTGCCTCCGATTTTGCTGCCCGGAGGGAAGGCATCAGTTCTTCTTTGGTATGAACCAGGCGCATGCCTTTTCCTCCTCCTCCTGCGGAAGCTTTCAACATAATGGGGAGGCCGATCTTCCGGACGATCTCGTTTGCGTCAGCTTCGTCCTTAATGATATGCTCTGTGCCGGGGACTACGGGAACGCCGGCGGCAATCATGGTTTTACGGGCGGTGATCTTGTCGCCCATAGTACGAATGGCTGTCGGATTGGGCCCTATGAAAATGAGGCCCGCTGCTTTTACTTTTTCGGCAAATTCAGCATTTTCTGACAGAAAACCATAACCGGGATGAATGGCGTCAGCGCCTGCCTGTAATGCTGCTTCCAGAATCCTGTCCATGTTCAGGTAACTATCGGCCGAGGGTGACGGACCTATATGATAAGCCTCATCAGCCAGTCTGACATGCATGGCATGCCGGTCGATATCGGAATAAACAGAAACGGTCTGGATTTGCATTTCCCGGCTGGATCTGATAATGCGTAAGGCAATTTCACCCCGGTTCGCAATCAGAATTTTTTTAATCATGATATTACCCTAAAGGTTTGACCCGACAAAGATACGATTTTTTGTAAAAACAAGAAGTTGGAAGAATGGAAGAATGGAATGATGGAAAGATGGAAAGGTGGAATGATGGAAAGATGGAATGATGGAAGAATGGGATGATGGAAGAATGGAATATTGGAATATTGGAAGAATGGATAGGGGGGGGGGCGGATATTGGGGTTCGGTTACCCGTATGTTTTGATGGATTTATACTTTCCGGGGATAGAGTAAAGTTATTAACAATTGTTAATAACCCCTGTTCGTTTTTTGTGCATTAAGAAATGCAAAAAAATTTGCATGGTATATTGTGTCGTATTATATTTGTTCTACCAAGTGAGAGATAAAAGGCTGGTTCGAGAAGCTTCGGATTTTGGAAGGAAGCTTCGAAAGAAGCCGACGGAAAAAGTCCCGCTCGAAAAAGCCGCTCACAGGTCGGTCGGCAGACCGTGAACCTGCCCTTCGAGGGCAAGGAAAACCGGAAAGAAACCCGAAAGGGCAGACATCCGGAGGACCGGTTCAAGGAAAACCGACAAGAGGTGACGTTCTTTGGAAAGTGTGCTTCGAAAGGGGGAAACGGGAAAGAGATGCCGGCAACGGCAAAACAGACCCGGGTTCCAACTTCATACCGTCGGGTTAGCAATAACCTGATAATATGAAGCCCTTTAAAGAGCCGGGGCAGAGGATATAAGGTCTGAAAAGGGCCGAAATTCCAAAGCTCAGAAGCCGAGTTGACCCAACGAAAGGAGGGACAGCAAAGCAGAAGCCATAATAACTGTAACTTGGCCCGCTTGTCTGATCTACGGATCATACAACGGGAAAATGGGAAGCATTCTTAACTGAATCCTTCCCATTTTTGTTTTTAAATCTTATCTTTGGTATGCCAGTTAATTTCCCGCTAAAAGAAAATGTAAAAGTCTATGTGTTTCACGGTGTCGGTAGATCTGTCAAGAGAAGAGCTGGAGAAACGTTATAAGGTATCTTTCCCGGAGAATATGGTGTTTGAGCCCGGCTATTTCTTTTCTGCTTTCGAACATCCATTCTTACCGGTTATTACATCTGAAAATCCTGAAACAGTGACACTCTCTCAATGGGGTCTGATCCCATACTGGACCCGCTCATTCAAAGAGGCTCTGGATATACGTAATAAAACAATCAATGCCAGAGTGGAAACCCTCCATGAAAAACCTTCTTTTCGCAAAGCAGTTACCCGCCAGCATTGTCTCTTGCCTGTAACCGGCTTTTTTGAATGGCATGAGCACAATGGGAAAAAGTATCCTTATTATCTTTTTCTGAAAAATGAAAGAAGCTTTGCTATTGCCGGATTATATGATATCTGGACGAATCCGGAAACCGGTGAATTATATCATTCTTTTACATTGATCACCCTGCCTGCCAGTCCACTGCTTGCACAGATTCATAATACGCGTAAAAGAATGCCGGCCGTGTTGGCTTCGGGGAGAGAGAAGGAATGGATCAAGCCGCTCAAGGAGAAAAAAAATATTACAGATCTGTTGTTTTCTCCACAGGATGAAGCGTTTGACTATTATCCGGTAAATACAAAAAATGCCGGAAAAAATCCACAGGATCCTTTGCCTGTCAAACCTTATGATTATGGCTTTGATCCGTTGGGAACGGGTTTGTTCAGGCATGAATATTAAGGTGATTACCCCTATGCCAATCATGATGTACAGATCATTGCTGTTTCCCTTTCCATGAATTTACTCAGGCTTAATGTTTTCAATGCATCCCCTGACAAGAAAAAGGTAGAAATATACACCATGCATTAACAGGATAGCAATTTCTATTCATCCTGGGCTACAA
>WFSC01000153.1 GCA_015486185.1 Bacteroidales bacterium
GAATATTATGTGCGCCCAAGCCGGTGCTGTCGTTATAATCTTCCCTTTCAAATCCTGTTCCCCCCGGATGGATACGAATAACACCGTGGCCAAAGGTACTAATCCAGTAATCCCCCCTTCGAATCCCGGAGTATATCCGTAATATTCATATCACCCAATTCCTCTATTTTCTGAGCACCCCCTGTTGATGCTCCCCTGATCGTTAACCGGTAAACTCCGTCATCGATTGTACCTGCCCAAATTTCTTGTCCATCCGGGAAAATTGTCTGAACCCGTGAGGTGATTTCAGCCTCTTTTTTCACAAAAGATGGCGATTCATTTTCACCGGAAAAGCGATATATATATAATCCGTCAAAGGTTCCGATCAGCAACCAGTCACCGGACACAGCCACGGAACTGATCTGATGCACTTCTTTCAGGCTAAGGGGATAGGGTTTATCATCCCCGGGAATGATCCGGTAAATTCCGCCATTCTGTGATGCTACGAGAATATTTCCGATAGGATCCCGGGCAAGACCATAAATCCGGCTTTTGGAAAAGCGGTGTATATCATAAAACTTAAATGTACCGTTCCGGTAACAACCGACATAGCCGTCATTAAACCCAAACCAAAGGTTTCCAAGGCTATCTTTCAGGCTGGAAGTAACAAAACTTTGTTGCATCGAATCAGGGAGAAATCCTTTTTTGAAGGTTTTCCCGTCAAAACGCATCAGTTCGGTACCGGTTCCCAACCATAAGAAACCTTTCGTATCTTCATTGATGGTATAAATGAATTTATTCGATAAACCGTTTTCAATGCCGTAGGTTACAAAGTGATATGTTTGTCCATTTGCCGGACTGGCAAGAAAGAAAACAACCAGACAAAAAACGACAAATGACAACCTACGAAAATATTTCATAGTACCTTTACTATTTTATCGGTGTTTAATCGGTTTGGCAGCCGCTCCATATTGAAACTTAGGTACTCCTCCGATAGGAACGGTATGGAAAGGAAGCAGCTCTCCGTATTGGTTTCGCACAGAAATTACTACATTATTATTACGTACCATAGGATATTTTTTCTTGATAAACTGAAAATCAAAGGATGTATTTTTTTCCTTATCAAAAATCTTAAATTCACTTTCAGCCCATTCATCTTGACCTGATACTTTATTCAATTGATACAATCTGGCTACCGTAACCGTGCGTATTTCCCCGTCATCATCCCAGTCAAAATTAGTCTGTTTTATTGAAACCACACGACTGTCAACATAAGGATAAATATGGGAAATATTTACCGTATCATTCCACAACCTGAAACCGTATTCATAGGTAAAAGCATCTCCCCCTTCGACCGGTACATTTTTATTGGGATCTGTACTGAGATAATAGTTATACAAATTCCCATCATCTCCATCCACTCCCAGTGCAATTATCTTAATGATATATCCCTGAAATTTATCAGCATATTCTCCCTCTGTCGGATTAAACGGTCCGAAGGTGTACCATTTTTTATCATATTTCACCTGCGTTTTGAACACCTTGTATGCGAGAAGATTTCCTTTTTTAAATGTTCCGGTAGGATCAATATCATCGGTCCAGCATCCTTCCCCCCCATACACTGAGAACTCGGTCTTTGTATCAAAAACCCCGTTTATCTCATCAATATCTCCTCCGCAATCAGGATCATAAACACGGATATAAACCGGGCCATCGTGATCTTTGGGAATAATAAAAAAGAAAATATTACAGAAATCATCGTCCCCCCAGGATGTTGCTGCCTTATTCCCAAAAGTTACAAGATGAGGTATATTTTCTACCTCAGCCGGTACAGGTTGGCCTGACACATGCAACACCAGACCGAACAATAAAAACAACAATAAATCTGCTGGTTTCCCTCTCTTTTTAATAATAGAATATTTATGATTTACTTTTATCAACTGACTCATTTATCATCCTCTTAACCTTATATCATTCAAAATAAATAAAAAAAAATGAAACATCCACCAGAATGTCTCTTCTTTTGAACATAGCAAAATCCTTCTTTCTGAATAACCGGCCCAATGCTTACAGACAGGTAATATTATAAAGACATTTTTTATCTATACGGATTATTGCCCCTTTCTGTTACCAAGTACCGTTATTTCTTTATAAACACATTTATCAACACTGTTTCCCGTGGTGGTCATTCCTCTAACTAGAAGCTTAACTACAAAAACGCCGGGAGTAGGATAAATTGTTTTTATCTCTGCGCCTTCGGCGAGCTTTCCGTCACCCAGATCCCAGAAATATTTTTCCGGCTGAAAGCCCTTAATATTTGTTTTCAAACCGTTCATAGAAACTTCTTCCCCGGTATAACAGGTGTCGGGAGCCGAAATATAAGGTTGTTCCGGTTCAACCACCTCAACCAGGTAAGTCGCCACATCATTACGTACCTCCTTGGTTATGGTATCCGTTACGGAAAGTCTGGCCAGATATTGACCGGGTTTATCAAAGCAATGCTCCACGGTATGTCCGTATCCTGTTTTTCCATCGCCAAAATCCCACTTATAGATAATCGGGATGGTATCGGTATTCTTACTCTGGGTTTCATAAAAAAGAAAACAATTAATAGGTTCTTCACTCTCTCTGCATCCTTTCATTTCCGGCAATAAAGAAGTAAACATAAAAATGTTATCATGCCCGCGGCGGGAAGAGCTGAACAGGCCTGAATGCAATGAGCTGTCAGCAACATAGGCATAATCGTCTGCAGGAGAATTAAACGGAGCATCCAGATGCACCGGAGGGATCCATTTGCCATCTATGAAGGCCGTAAAATAGATATCCAGTTTCCCCAACGTTCCATTCCGGTCGGAGGCAAAATAGAGCCTGCCGGAAGGATGATAAAAAGGATATAATTCTGATGCTGTCGTATTTATCACTTTTCCGAGATTCTCGGGCGA
This sequence comes from Bacteroidales bacterium, assembly GCA_015486185.1. Lineage (GTDB taxonomy): Bacteria > Bacteroidota > Bacteroidia > Bacteroidales > VadinHA17 > DRPN01. The sequence goes on from WFSC01000153.1 coordinate 2,922, forward strand.
TGACCATTGATTGCCTTTCAGATAACATACATAAAGATCCGATCTTCCCGAGCCACCCGGCATATCAGAAGCAAAAAACAACATCTTCCCATCCGGACTTATTGCCGGATGTCCTACATTATAGGCAGGATTGTTATAGGCAAATGCATGAACGGTCCCCCAGGTTCCATTATTATAATCTACGTAAAAAATACCCGTATAGTTAGGTTTTTTCCTGTTTTTCTTATCCAGTAAAAGATTACGGGTAAAATACAAAACATGCGTCGCGACATCATAGCAAACAGGCCCTTCATTGACAAAAGTATTGATCTCGGGCAATAATTTTCTGGGTTTTCCATAATGGACACTGTCCTTTTTCACTACAAAATACAGATTGCTGGTACGTTCTCCGTTTGTCGTCCGGTATTGATTAAAAATATCATTTATCCGATCCGAGGAAAAAATCACACCATTCTGAAAAAGAGCCGGAGCATAATCATTGGCCACTCCTGAACTAAAAGGTGCAATCCTGATCTCCCATAAAGATTGTGCCGCACCTGTAATAGTACACAACAAAAAAACCAATATTGGAAAATATAATCTTTTCATCCGTCAGAAATAACGAGGATTAAACGCCTTTATCGTATGAACCGGTTCGAATCTTACATAAATTTCATGTGACCCGTGCAACATGGAATTATAAGGACCTAAAGAATAATCATAAGAATAACCTACCATGATCTGTTCCGTTATTCTTATCTCCATCAGGCCAATAACCTGGTCAACTATACTATTGTGACCTTTCCTGTACGAAGCTCCCAGCCAGATCCTGTCATCAAGGAAGATAAAAAACGAATTGATATCTACGCTATAATCTTTCTGCATACCGTAGTATTGGAAAAGAACGGTAGGCTTCCATTTTATATTTCCCTTCCCTATCAGGGCCCCTGCCGTAGCCAGATAATGATAATCTACAGGACTAAAAGACATTGTGCTTCCGGAAGTTGTATCTGCTATTCCATATGTGATCATCCGTGGCATGGACAGGCCGGCAAAAAAACGGGAATTATAATAATACATTCCGAAACCAAAATTGGGTTGAAAAACAGTATTGTTAATAAAAACCGGATCGGACGGGTCAAATTTCAGTCCGTTAAAGTTTTCCTTTTTATATTCGGCTGTGGCTCTCAGACCCATCGACAAAACCGAATTGTTGAAATGGATCCTGAAAGCATAATCAAAAGACCCGTGTAATGTTTTGTAAGGACCTTCATTTTCACTGCCAAGTATCATTCCCAGTCCAACACGGTCATTTTTCAATGGCATATGAGCACTGACCATCTGATAATTCGGAGATCCCGGCAAACTGGTCCAGGCTTGTCTGTAGCTACCCGAGAGACTAAAAACATCCCTGCTCCCGGCATACGCTGGATTGATCACCAAGCCATTTACCATATACTGACTATATTGGGCCTGCCCCATTCCAGCGGTCATTAATAAAAATAATAATATGCCAAAACTTTGTTTTATCATACGGTTATCTATTACGCTTGATCACGATATACCCCCTAATATTTTTTTGAATTTTTCCTTTTAATTCTAAAATATAATAGTAAGTCCCGTCGGGTAACGGCTCATTATTATTATTTACTCCATTCCATCCGTAAACGGTCAATGGATTATCCGCATGCATAAAGTTATCAGTCCTGAAGACTATGGTTCCTTTATTATTAAAAATCAATAATTTGTTTTCAATATTATCTGCACCGGAAATAATCAGATAATCATTTTTATTATCATGGTTGGGAGAGATAGCATAATTTTCAGCATTAAAATCAAGCACCATCACACGAACAGTACTTTCTTTGACAGGGCAAACGCCGTTTACAGCGGAAACATGAAATATATTTTCTCCAACATCAAGGTTGCTGGCATGAATCAAAAGGCTGCCCGGATCATCAATAATGGCCCCAGACTCTGTTGTCCATGTCAAAGTACCTATGTTAGGATCCTGCCATATAGCCTCCAGGGTCACCTCATTTTCGCCGGGCTCAAGTGTTGTATCAGCACCGGCAGACAGATCACCGGGTTCCTGCCAGAAAGTAACAGATACAGCATCTGTCTGTTCAGGGCAAACCCCATTGGCCACATGAAGCGTAAATGCATAGGATCCTTCCGTATCAACGGTAGCCATCGAATGAATATTCAATGAGTCTGACAGAGTAACCCCTTGCGGAGCAGCCCAATATAACGATCCGTAGGGTGGAGCAACCCCTTGCAATGTATAGGAAAGCCCGCAAATCTCATCGTCACCTCCAGCATCGGCCTGAGGCATACCATCTACCCTCACGGATGCCGACCCGGTTAGGTCGGTAGCACGTGCCTTGCAGCCCACATTATCGGTTAATGCCGCCAATGTATAGGTATATTGGGTAGAAGCAACACTTGATCCGGGTGTAATAGTAACTTTCGAGGGCAGGGTAGTAGTAATATTGGCATGATCCACATTGCCCTGTCCGTCATCATAATCAAGAATCCATGGCCCGTTTACCCCTGTAACCTGAAATGTAAGTTCTACTGCATTTCCATCACAAACAAATGTATCCAGCGGCTGGATCAAAGCCGAAGGTAACGGGTTTATACTGATCATGACCGGTGGCGTAGTATCCTTACAGGTATTAGATAATCCGCTCAAAACGATCCGGCGATAATATTTTTCAAGAGACAAAGCAGGTGTCTGGTAATTTTGCTGGTCATTATTGCTTGCTGCAATATTCCAGACCGATCCGTTATCACTCTCTTCCCATGAAAAAATATAATTACCATCACCTCCCGAAGGCAAGCTGCCAATGATCAATGTCGAATCACCCTCACAGACAGCATAATCGGCCGGTAATGTATTCTGTGATATTACCGGTAATATATGTAAGGTAACTGTATCACTTACAGCCTGGCAAACACCCGATACAACCTCCCTTCGTACCAGCATGGTGGTATGCAGCACTCCCGGATCATAATCAGGGGTACTAACTCCTGTATTATTCCACGTATTACCCCCGTCTTCACTGGCACTCCATGTATAACCGTATATCCCGTTCCCTCCGGTAATGGATGTTGATTCGGGTACTAAACGGTTGAGAGGCTGACCTGCACATACAATAGTATCTCTGGTACCTGACAAGGTATGAATCCCATAGTGGTCGATCGCAGGATCTACAAGAATAGTGATCTCTGCAGAGGTATCCCTGCAAACATCCGACTGTACGATACGCCGGTAATAAACCGTATCGGTAAGTGATCCGGGATTATAATCTGCATTTGTATTTGTTTCGGTACCAGGAGTAAAATTTATATTATCCTGACTTTCTTCCCATTGGTAAGTATAGGTTCCGTTGCCACCGCCCGGGTTGTTTCCGGTCAGGGGTGCCGGAGTTTCTCCCTCGCAGATATGCTGATCCGGCATAATATGATTGTTGTTTATACGGGGCCATTCCCTGACCGGCACTTCATTACTGGTATCAGCACAGGTATTATTCAGCCCCGAGAAAACCACCCGTTTGTAAAATACCTGCCCCGGGAACAGGGAAGAGGCTGTATCCGGTTGGTAAATGGAATTGCCGTTTGTCCCGAAAGCAGCATTCCATGTACTATGATCAGGCGTTTCAATCCATTGGTAGGAATACACATTGTCTCCGCCTGCAGGATCTGTCCCTGTCAAATGTGCGAAAGTATCTCCCTGACAAATGGTCTGCCCCGCCCCAATGGCATTATTGCTGATTACCGGCAACACATCAATGGAAACCGTATCACTAATATCAGAACATTTTCCGGAATAAACGGTCCGGCGATAATACAGGGTATCCGTTAACACGGGAGGCATATAGATATCCCCTGTATTCATTCCGCTGGCCGGGACAAAGTTTACACCATCGGTACTTTCTTCCCAAAAATAAGTATAGGTTCCGTCTCCTCCAACCGGCGTTGGAAAAGCAGGAACAACAGGGTTGGGTGTTTGTCCTGCACAGATAATGGTGTCAAAGCCGAACGTATTCTGATGGATCTCCGGCTGCACGATAACCGTGAGGGCTTTGCTCACATCCACTATGCCGGATTGATCCGTAACCGTCCTGCGGTAGTAAGTGGTATCATACAAAGTAACCAGCAGGTTTATGTCCGGATTTGTTTCACCCGCAATTAAGGTCCATGTCACTTTATCATTACTGCTCTCCCATGAATAACTATAGCCTGGCAGACCTCCTTTGGGTGTTGATCCCATAATTTTAGGAACCGTTTCTCCTTCACACAATGTATCTGAAGGTTCCCCCGTAACAAAAGAGGATATAGAGTTAAAAAGGAACCCTGACAGTACGGCCACAAAATTACTGTCCACTATTCCGGGTTGCCCGTTAAAACCAAAATAAGAGCCACATCCTGATCCAGAATCAAAGCCTCCTGCTCCACCGTTGACATCCCTGCTCATGTTTCCTGCCGAAGGATTATCCCTGTACCATATGAGTCCGCCGCCACCACCGCCACCGGCACCTGAACAGGAAGGCCCGTTAGTATTCCCCCCCTGTCCACCTGCAGCAGACACATTGACATTGTTTTTATAACTATTAACATCCAGCAATACGGAACCGCCTGCCCCTCCGCCACCGCCGGCAGCCGTGGCAGTAGCAGTAACAGACTCACCGTCAGCAGATATCAAATGATTATTTCCCACCAAGGAATCCGCCATAATAATCACGATACCTCCACCTCTTCCTCCGTTGGTAGCAGTAAATCCCCCACTCTGCGTTCCGGAACCACCACCGCCTCCCATAAAGACCTTGTGTTCCGTCCTCCAGTCAATAGCCCCGTCTATTTTATATCCACCTCTGCCTCCGACATCTCCGGGGCTTCCGCAGGTAGCGGACTCTTGTCCGCCGTCACCGCCTTGGCCCATGTTACTGCCTCCTCCACCACCGGAATATTTGGCATTACCGCCACCGCCCCCATTGAACAAAGGTCCTCTGCCAAGCGCATAGTCAGGATAAAGGGGACTTCCTATTGCAATGGAAAACGAAGCAGCTCCTTCTCCCTTCGATCCTGCACTGTCCGAAGAAGCCGAAAAATACAGAGAATCATACCTGGAATCCGTACTACTACATTCACCATTCCCAGCTATCGACGGGCCTCCGGCAAAACCTTTGCCTTGTACATTTATGTCCGCATTTAAGGTAAGCGTATTGCCAACGATAACAGCCACCACGCCACCGGTACCCGAAAGACTATCCCAGGGAGGACAGGTAAGCTCGCCTGTAACCACCGCATTGGTATAACCCGGAACACGTATTAACTGAACGTCTCCTTCTGTTTCATAGGTAGTATTGCTAAGATCAGCAGTAAAAATAATCTGGTTTCCCGCGACCGACTGGATAATCAAAAATTCATACTGTCCCGCATGGTAAACATTCTGCTTCATCCCGAAATTACTACCTTCGGTCAGGATACCTACTCCTTTCATTTGTATCATTAATACCGTATCTCCCGGTGAGAAGGCAGAAGCATCCGCCAGCGTGATCCTGTCTGTACCATCAATGGATACAACCTTTGCATAATCATTCACCACACCGGATATGGGAACCCTGGAATATCCATTCATAAACAAGAGCAATCCGCTCAGTAATAATAAAATTTTTCTTAGTACAGACACGATTTTCTTTTAAGCAATTAACAAAAATAAACAAAACCTTCGTTAATGCAATTCCGTTCACAAGAAATTATTATCCTTCATATTCATAAAGAGGCAATTCCACAATAAAGGTAGTCCCCCGGCCTTCGTTGGCTTCAAACCATACATTTCCCCCCGCATCATCTATGATTTTTTTCACAATAGCCAACCCCATGCCCATACCGGAAGATTTGGTTGTAAAATTCGGTTCAAAAAGCCGGTCTTCCATTCCTGCCGGGATCCCTTCCCCGTTATCTTTTACAAAAACCCTTACCTTATCCCCTTCATGATCTTTTTCCACAAGAACTTCCACCCTACCGTCCTTAACATGGATCAGAGACTGAATAGCATTTTTCAACAAATTTGTAAAAACACTTTCCATTAATTCTTTATCGGCGAAGATCCATAATCCTTCAGCATCAGGCGTTAAAAGAACAAGTTCAATTTCATGCTGGGCCCGGAAAAGGAAAATGGTATCCTGCAAAAGTTTTACCAGGTTGACCGGTTCGTTCTTCATCTTCGGCAATCTGGCAAAATTGGAAAAAGCAGATGCGATGGTTGAAAGCCTGTCAATCTGTTCGATAAGGGTATGGGTAAGTTTCTTGAATTGTTGGTCAAAATTCACCTTATTATCTTCCCATGCACGCTGTAATTGCTGAACACTCAATTTCATAGGGGTCAGAGGATTTTTTATTTCATGGGCTATTTGTCTGGCCATTTCCCTCCATGCGCTTTCTCTTTCCGATCTGGCAAGCAGTTCGACATTTTTTGCCAATTCGTCAATCATCCGGTTATAGGCATTAACCAGTCCGGCAATTTCATCGCTCCCTTTATATACTATATGTTCATATTCTTTCCCCAATTTAAACCTGACTATTCTTTCCTGTATGATCCTGAGAGGATTTGTTATCTTATCAGATATGATCACAGCCAAAATGATGGCAATAAGGATCATAACCACCATATAATTCACAATACCTACAATTATATTAGAGATCTCACGGGTAAGCATGTATTGTTTGGTAAAATACGGCAGGTTCAGGTAGGCAAGCAAATGCCCCTGATTATTGAGAAAAGGCATATAAGCAGAGAGATAACGAAGATCACCCAATGATTCCTTTTGAACAAATTCGGATTGTTTCAAAACGGATAATTGATAAAAAGCTTCTTCATTCATCCGGTTCCCGGTCAGTTTCTTCTCAAAGATCTCCGGTCTGGATGTAGCCAATAACATCCCTCTGGCATCATATAAATTGATATCCGAATAAAAAACATTGGAAAACTTTACCAGCAAATCATTTAAAGTCCCATACCGGGAAGATTTCCAGTTTTTGTCAAGATGATCTTCATAACTTAATTTATCTTCCATCTCAACATAAACGCTCAGTATTTTTTCAGTCAGATTTTTATAATGATTTCCCTGAAACTGGTGTATATTATATAAAATGGATCCCGTGCCAATCAACAATAAGGTGAAAAGAAGCAACGATATCATCCACCATTGTATCTTTTGTTTCAGCAGCCGGGGAGGGAGCTGAATACTCACAGGAAAAACACTCCTGAAAAAAGTGAAGGTAAACAACAGGAAGAAAAAAATGAAGAAATAGGAGAATGATACTAAATAATCCCCGAAACGTCTCACAGGGATGCTCATAACCACCGTAACCGGTTTATTCTCATGATACACAAGATGTAAGTAGCGATCCCTTGTTATAAAGGAAAAAGGATGCGGATTTTGCAAAAACAACTTATTTACCAAAGGATATTGATAATCGCCACTTTGGGCAACCAGGTGCCCGTTATAGTATTTGGCATAGGAATACGGGCCGGGTTTAAGCTCATTGGATGTGGTTTTATCCAGTAAAAGCTCAGGATAACCTAGTTGTTCATACAATAATCTTGAATCAAGTTGCAAAAATAATCCATTCGAATCTCCCGGCATCTCAGATGGATAATAAAATGCACCAAAATAACTGATCTGTCCGTTTTGATTATCCAGATAATAAAATCGGGTATCACGAATCGGGGTCCCGGCGGCATTAATCAGATCCTGAAAAAAAGTAAAACACGGCTGAAACTGCCCATCGTTGAGCTCGATATCGTTTGTCGGGTTGCATAAATAAACAGACAGGTCATATTTATTCCAATAACCCTTAAAAAATCGCATGGTCAGATATTGAAAAATATTGTCCATATCCCGGTGCGTAAATGAACCTTTCTTCATAATAAACTCTAATTCGGGATCATGTTGAATAAGGGTACTTATATCACTCATCATCAACTCGGCGACAGGATCATGCTCTGCTCCGAGGTTCACAGCCATTACTTTCATATGCTGTTTCTCTTTCCCGAGTGACAGGTCCATTATATACCAGGTCACAAACAATCCTGTCAGGGCTGAAACAAGAAGCAAGGCAACATAAACAGATTTTCTTTTCAACCATAAAGCAAGCAACAGCAGCAGAAAAGCAACAAAAACAGAATAATGAATATGGAAACCAAATAAATAAAGCGAAACCGGATACGCTAAAATAGCTCCGGCCAGTATGATCAGGATCGTTTTTACATTCAATATGTTAATTCGTTCAAGAACCCTGTCAGTCAGTAAGACAAAGGCCATAAAGATCATCCCGATGGAGATAAGCCCGATGACAGAATACGCATTAATACTAAGCACCTTAAATGGTTCAAAACTCAGGCTGGAGTTCATGATCAATTGATATAACAACTCCACCACCCCGTTAAAGAACAAACCTGAAAGGAAAATCCCCGTAAAGATCCATCCTGGTGCAACCCACTTTGTTATCTTTTTTTTCTTAACAGGGATAACGATCCATAGCAGATAAAAAAAGAAAAAAAGAAAAACCGATAAAATAAAAAGATCTCCCAGAGAGGGGATCCAGTCAGAATAAGCAAAATAATACGGTGAAAATAATGAAAGGGAATAAAATGATCCGGGGATGCTCCACCGGGCCATGGCGTATTTTATCACCAACAGGACGATGAAAACAACAGGGAGCAATATCCTTCCGCGTGACGGATGAACCCTGAATAACCGTATCAGGGAGATAAAGAAAAAAATAATGCTTAAAAAATAAAAGACAGAAGAAAGAACATTTAGCAACAAGATGGCATCATGTCCGGATGGCTCTATCAGGCTGAACATAAATTCACCCTTATTGTTTTTCACGGGAATCCCGTTTTCTACGGGTACCGTAGAAATTATATAATCCGATCCTACCCAGGCACCTCTGAAAAAACGTGGTTTCAGGTACTTATTCTCATACTGGTATTGCCTCCTGACCAACTCCAACCCCCTGATAACATATGGACCGGCTGAAAGGTCATGATAAATATACCATCCGTTGCCTAGAAAGACCAGAGATTCTCCTGAAGCCTGGATGCCACCAGACTTTTGAATGGAAATGGTATTATCTGTCCAGTAAACAAGTGAGTCATTTCTGAATAAAAAGAGGGAAACCTGTTCTTTATGCAATTTCACCTTTTCCCGGTCACTCAATAAGGTATGATATTCCCCTCCTGATGTACGGATCTTATCTTTTATCTGACCCAAACATTCTGTCATATACTTTTCCCGGCTGATAATTCTGTTTTGAAAATGCTTGTACAAAACATTTTCATATAGCTCATCGATGAAACTACTCTCAAAGATCATCCCCAGCAATACAGAAAGCAGGGAGAGAAATAAAAACCTGTAATATTTAGACATTATTATCTTCATTGACCCATTCACTCATGATGATAAGGTTCTCCCTTAATAAGGGTAAAAGCCCTGTATAATTGTTCCATCAGCAAAATACGTACCACCTGGTGGGAAAAAGTCATGGGAGATAAACTTATGACCCGGTTTGCTCTGTCATGTACCTCTTTGCTCACCCCATAAGCCCCTCCTATAACAAATACCAGTTCTTTATATCCTTCTATCATTTTCTTTTCCAGAATGCCGGCAAATTTTACAGAAGTGACAAGCTCTCCACGTTCATCCAGCAAGATAATAAATGTTTTTGTATCCAATACCTTCAGGATCATCTTCCCCTCTTTTTGTCTGACCGTATAAATATCCTTCGAACTTTTTCCGGAGGACAATTCCTTAATAGTAAACGAAACATATTTCCGGATACGTTTCTCATATTCGGCAATCCCTTCTTTCAGATAACCGGCAGATGTTTTTCCTGTAAAAAGAATAGTTAATTTCATGGCATTCCATCATTTACTTTTATAAAAATCTTCCCAATTTACAAATTCAGATTATTTTATTAAATTGCCAACTACAAATGGTTCGGTTTTTGAAGATAATTTTATTCAATGATTTATTTGATGAGTTATTATAAAACAAGGATCAGGTGAATAAACAACTTTTATTTTTTATATTGGTACTGACATCCGTTTTCAGTACGGCAGCGGGACAATCCTCCGAAACCATACCGCCGGAGATTATAAAGTCGATACGGGATGGGGATGCAGGCAGGTTGTCTTCTTACTTCAATAGCTCCGTTCAATTGGTGATACTGGAAAAGGGAAATGTGTACAGTCGTTCTCAGGCTACCATGATCATGAAGGATTTTTTCAAGAAACACCATGTCAGAAGCTTTAGTATTATCCACCAGGGAGGAAAAGCCAATGCACATTATGGTATAGGTCTCCTCAAAACAGACAGGCAAACCTTCCGGATTTATTTACTGATAAAACCCAATGGCAAGAAGTCTTATATTCATCAGCTAAGAATTGAGAAAGAAAATGGATAACCTGGAAAGGTTCTTGGACAATGCCATCCGTGAAGATTTAGGTGACGGGGATCACACTTCCGAGGCATGTATTCCTGAAGAAACACTGGGTACAGCGCATTTGCTGATCAAAGATCACGGCATCCTCGCCGGCGTCGATATAGCCCGTAAAGTATTTGAGATGATCGATCCGGATATAAGCATGGATATTAAAGTGCATGACGGAGAGGTCGTGCGCCCGGGGATCATTGTTTTTGAAGTCAGTGGCCGGGCCCGTTCCATTCTGCTCGCCGAGCGGCTGGCCCTGAACATTATGCAACACATGAGTGGTATTGCCACCCAGACAAAAAAATTTGTTGACCAGGTAAACGGCCTGAAAGCCAAAATCCTGGATACCCGCAAAACAACACCCGGCATGCGTTTTCTGGATAAAGCGGCCGTACGGATCGGCGGAGGAGAAAACCACCGTATGGGATTGTATGATATGATCATGATCAAAGACAATCATATCGACTACCTGGGCAGCCTGGAAAAAGCCATTGATGCCGTCCATGATTATTTCAATAAAACCGGCCGGTCGATGAAAATTGTGATCGAGGCCCGCGATCTGGGAAGTGTGGACCATATCCTTGCCCGCGGCGGGGTTGACCGTATCATGCTTGACAACTTTTCCCTGGAAGATACACGCACTGCCGTCGAACGGATCAAAGGCCGTTTTGAAACAGAATCATCAGGAGGGATCACGCTGGATAACGTAAGAGCTTATGCTCTCTGTGGTGTGGATTACATCTCGGTAGGCGCACTTACCCATCAGATAAAAAGCCTGGATATGAGTCTAAAGGCCGTGGTTCATTAATAACCGGAACTTCCTGCTCTACTTTTGTTTTTTTAATGCTTCTATCCTTTCCTCAATGGCTTTGATCTTTGCTTCCGCATCCGCCTGCTTTTGCTGTTCACGTTCAACCACCTGCGCAGGAGCATTCGATACAAAATTCTTATTATTCAGCTTTTTCATCACGTTCCCGAGAAAGCCCTGCGCATAATTCAGATCCGACTCCAGTTTCTCAATCTCAGCCTCAATATCGATCCTGTCCTCAAACGGGATGTAATACTCGGTAGTTTTCACAATGAATGACAGGGCATTGTCAGGTTTTTTATTCACAAACGATATCGTTTCCAGATTTCCCAGCTTTTTCAGTACCGAAATGAAACGTGTATCAAAATGGGCTTCCGTATCCAGGATCAGCAAGGGTAATTTTTCTTTTGGCGGAATATTCTTTTCTTTTCTTACCGCACGGATACTGGTCACCGCTTCCTTGGTTTTTTCAAAACGTTCCACCAGAGACCGGTCATAGGTTCCCTGTTCGGGCCAGGCAGCGATCATGATACTTTCTCCTTCTTTCCGTTCCCTTATAAGTTGCCATATCTCCTCGGTGATGAACGGCATAAAAGGATGCAACAACAACAACAACTCTTCAAAAAAGTCCAGTGTCTGACCCAGGGTTTCCCTATCGATAGTTTTACCATAACCAGGCTTTACAGCTTCGAGGTACCACGAGGAAAATTCATCCCAGAACAAACGGTACACAGTCATCAGCGCTTCCGACAAGCGATATGAAGCAAACTGATCGTTCAGTTTTTCCCTGGCTTCATTCAGCTTGTTCCTGAACCAGTCCACCGCTTCTGCAGCCGCCGGCGACTGACTGGTATCACCATCATGCTTCCACCCTTTTACCAGTCTGAAAGCATTCCATATTTTGTTCCCGAAGTTCCTTCCCTGTTCCGTCAGGCTCTCGTCAAATAACAGGTCTCCACCGGCAGGAGAACAAAGCAGCATCCCCACCCGTACACCATCGGCTCCGTATTTCCGGATCAGCTCCAGTGGGTCGGGTGAGTTACCCAGCGATTTCGACATCTTGCGCCGCTGTTTATCACGCACGATGCCTGTCAGATACACATTTTTAAAAGGCTTCTCCCCGGCATACTCGTAGCCGGCGATGATCATCCGTGCCACCCAGAAGAACAGGATCTCCGGCGCTGTCACCAGATCGTCGGTAGGATAGAAATATTTGAAATCGGGATTGTCCGGTTCCAGGATGCCGTTAAACACCGAAATAGGCCACAACCACGAAGAGAACCAGGTATCCAGCACATCTTCATCCTGCCTGAGATCCTGCAATTGAAGACCGGAATCTCCCGTTTTTTCCCGTGCCTGTAACAATGCCTCCTCTTCGTTTTCCGCCACAACATAGGTGTCGCTGTCTTTTATATACCAGGCGGGTATCCGGTGCCCCCACCACAACTGGCGTGAGATACACCAGTCATGTATATTCTCCATCCAGTGACGGTAGGTATTTTTGAACTTGGCAGGATACAAGCGGATATCACCATTCATCACATGTTCCAGCGCCGGTTTGGACAGCTCTTTCATCCTCAGAAACCACTGCAGGGAAAGCCTCGGCTCGATCACCACATCCGTCCGCTCCGAAAAACCAACCTTGTTGGTATAATCTTCTGTTTTTACCAGATATCCTTCTTCTTCCAGTTGCTTTACGATCTTTTCCCTGACCACGAACCGGTCTTCACCGACATATAACTGTGCCGCCTCACTGAATGTTCCGTCCTCGTTCAGGATATCGACGATCTCCAGATCGTGCCTTTGGCCGATCTCATAGTCATTCTCATCATGGGCAGGTGTGATCTTCAACGCACCTGTCCCGAACTCCGGATCGACATAATCATCTTCAATGACCGGCACCTCCCTGTTGATCAGGGGCACCAGCACCTTTTTCCCGATAAATTTTCTGAACCTTTTGTCTCCGGGATTCACACAAACAGCCGTATCTCCCAAAATGGTTTCCGGCCGGGTGGTAGCAATGGTGATATATTCATCTTCTCCTGCAACTTTATATCTGAGATAATACAGCTTCGACTGCACTTCTTTATAGATCACCTCCTCATCGGAGATCGCGGTTTTGGCCTGGGGATCCCAGTTAACCATCCGCCTGCCGCGATAGATATACCCTTTCCGGTAAAGATCTGTAAAGACATGGATCACGCTGGCCGACATATCGGGGTCCATTGTGAATTTGGTGCGCTGCCAGTCGCAGGAGGCTCCCAGTTTCTTCAGTTGTTCCAGGATGATCCCGCCGTGTTTCTCCTTCCATTTCCAGGCCTGTTTGAGGAATTCTTCCCGTCCCAACTCACTCTTAGACTTTCCCTGTTCCCGCAACATGGCTACCACCCTTGCTTCCGTGGCAATGGATGCATGATCGGTACCAGGCACCCACAAGGCGTTCTTGCCCTGCATCCTCGCCCGCCGTACCAGGATATCCTGGATCGTATTGTTCAGCATGTGTCCCATATGCAACACACCGGTTACATTGGGCGGGGGAATCACAATGGTATAGGGCTCGCGGCTCTCATCGGGCTCAGCATGGAAAAATCCCAGTTTCATCCAGTAAGCATACCATTTGTCCTCGGTCTTTGAAGGATCGTATTTTGAAGGAATATCCATAGTCAAGAAAATTTGTAGCTGCAAAAATATAAATTTACCCGCATACATTCCCATCATAGGTCAATTTATATAACTTTAGCCACGAATCACACGAATAAGCACGAACAAGTTCGTGTAAATTTTTTATATCCGTTATCTGATATATTTTCCCAGACACTTCTAATCGATGATCGTTAAACCTTAAAAACTATATCTCCAACACCCTGGTAAGTAATATATTGGCAACAAAGGGAGGAATGTCAAGTGATCAGTAGTTATCTAACGCTTTTAAAAATATTTTTTATCTTTGTTACAATGAGCAGGAATATTGAAAATATAATCATCAGCAACCTTCAGTCCTTCGATCCTGTATTTGTAGGTTTGTTCGGATCTTTCCTGGAACCCGGTAAAGATTATCATGATATTGATATCCTGGTAAAATTCAGAAAAGCACTTTCATTAATTCAACTTATTGAGTTGGAGAACAGGTTATCCGATCTGCTTGGAATAAGAGTAGATATTGTCACTACAGGATCTTTGAAAAACGAAAGGATAAAAAGTAATATTAAAAAACGACTAAAGATAATCTACAAAGCATGAAAGATGATCTTGCCTATATAGAACATATTCTTCAATCCATTCATAAGATCCTTGTTTATACAAAAGATACAAAAAGGCGTATTTTTAATAATAACACACTTTTGCAGGATGCTGTTATACGTAATATTGAGGTCATTGGAGAGGCAACAAAAAAGATATCACAGGATATAAAACAGGTATCCTGATATACCCTGGCGGGAAATGGCGGGAATGAGAGATAAACTGATCCATGATTATCTGGGCGTGGACATTGATACCATCTGGGAAACGGTAAAAACTGATATTCCTCTGCCAGAAAATCTTTTATCTTCTATTTTATCCTGATCAACCTTCTCTATGCCCTTATAGCTAAAGCTTCAAAAATTCCATCACAGGAACTAATGGAACGATGATCGTTGATCGATGAACAGAAGTCATTGAAACCATAGCAACAGCAGGAACTAAATTTATAATGGTTGATTTTAGGTTAAAGATCATAATAAACATTAAAAAATTACCGTAACTTTGAATAATCATAAAAACCAACAATCATGCCCCATATATCCAAAAAAGGAAAACAGATGCCGGCTTCCCCGATACGGAGGCTGGTACCCTATGCAGATGAAGCCAAAAAAAGAGGTATTCATGTATATCACCTGAATATAGGACAACCGGATATACACACCCCGGAGGCAGCCCTGGAGGCC
>WFSC01000154.1 GCA_015486185.1 Bacteroidales bacterium
CAGGGGGTTCCCCGGTAAGGATGAAAATAAAGAAAAATCAATTCGGCCAACAGAAATAAAACAGGGAGCTGCCCCCGGTAACGGAAAAGCTTTTGACCTGTTTTTTCCCATTCTTCGATTAATGCCATAATTCGATCGGTTAGATGATTTTATGAACGCAAAGATAGTAATCCTGAAGTAAGTCAGAAAGTTCAAAGGCCGAAGGTCAAAAAGTTGCCGGAAAGACTCGTGAACTTTCAACTTTAGTAACTTTAGTTCACTTTAGTCACTTCTTTAAAAACTCCACTTCAACCGGAGAAAGGCCAGTGTGAGCTTTTGTCTGCCTGTCAGTTTATTGAATTCCCCGTTAAAATATTG
The DNA here is from genome assembly GCA_015486185.1 of Bacteroidales bacterium. Taxonomy (GTDB): domain Bacteria; phylum Bacteroidota; class Bacteroidia; order Bacteroidales; family VadinHA17; genus DRPN01. The sequence goes on from WFSC01000154.1 coordinate 358, forward strand.
CATCAGAAAAGAAAAATCCAGGTTGTCCAGGATATTGTAGCTGAGGTTGGGTCCCAGAAAAAAACCGTGGATAGAAGGGTACCAGATCGCTGAAAAAGTGCCCGTGAAAAGGGGGGTAAAAGGATAAGACACCTGACCGAAGATATTGAAGTCGGTAAAAGTGATCTCTTTCACTGTCAGGGGCATATAGTAGAATTGTGCAAAGCTCAGGTAGTTATAATCAACACTGGAATAAAGAAACTCGAACAGGAGATACAATGAATTTTTAAAAGTATAATTCGAGCTGACGGAAAACAGGATGTCTCCTTTGCCAAAAGCCGAGTCATGGGGTTGGAACAGGCTTAATTCCCCGCTAAAACCGGCTCCCTTGATATTTCCTGACCAGCCGGTACCTGCAACAATATCCTCGCTGTTGAGGACTCCTCCGAAGAACTGCAGATCGTACATGCCCGGGTTTACACGGAGCATGCCGGCAGCGGTGACCTTGTTGTCGGAATTAACTTTTACGCTGGCCTCTATATCAGAGGAAGCTCCGGTATAATAGCGTAGCCGCATAGCATCGCAGCCTGGTTTTTCCGGGTAGTCAAAATCGAAAAAAGAGTAAGCATTGAAAATATCATTGGGATTCCAGACCATGGTTTTTCCCCAGTTGATCCGTTGGCGGCCGGCTTTGATCTCCAGGTTGCCAAACCGGAAGTCGGCCCAGGCCCTGTCAAGGGCAGATACAAGAACATAAGAGGTGCCGCTGGCCAGGGTAAAAGACAGATCTGCCCATCCATGGTCCCGGGTATAGAGTTTTTGATACCCCGGGAGTTCCATGGATCGGCCGTAAAAAAAACGGTTCCTCATTTCAATGTTTGTGGTGATATGGTCACTGGCATACCATTTCAGTTGTAAACGGTTATGGATCAGATTGTCGTTGTACCAGGTGTCGTTGATATGCTGAAACATCACACTCTGCATATTTGTAAGATAGCCTTGGAACAATAGGTTACTTTCGCCTGACTGTGCATCCAGCAAAGAAATCACAGAGAAAAAAACAAAGCCGGTGAGCAGGATATTTTTTCCAAAACGATTCATGAACAGGTATATAAAGGATGTTTCACTGTCTCTTTTCGTCGGAGAGGACCTTTCCGTCTTCGAGAGTGATTACCCGGTGGGCTTTTTTTACTACCCTGGCGTCGTGGGTCGAAAAAATAAAGGTGATCCCTTCATCCCTGTTTAGATCTTCCATGATGTTCAACAGGTTTTCGGTGGCATGAGAGTCCAGGTTGGCTGTCGGTTCATCTGCCAGAATGAACTTGGGCTTGGATGCCAGCGCGCGTGCTACGGCTACCCGTTGTTGCTGACCACCTGAAAGCTTGTTTGGACGGCTGTTGATACGATCCCCCAATCCGACGGACTTCAGCAACTCAATGGCACGTTTTTCCCGTTTTGCTTTCGGCCAGCCCTGCAGATGCATGATGAATTCAACATTTTCCTTGGCGGTTAGTACCGGCAGCAGGTTATATGCCTGAAATACGAAACCAACATTGTGTAAACGGAAATCAATGATCTGTCTGGGTCTGAGTGTCCATAGATCTAGCCCGTCGATAATTACCTGTCCTGAAGTTGGACGATCCAATCCTCCCAGCAAATTCAGGAAGGTAGTCTTACCTGAGCCGGAAGGACCGACAATAGCAGAAAATTCTCCCTTTTCGAAGTTCAGATCAATGTGGTTTACAGCCGTAACCTTGATCTCGGTGCTATCATAAATTTTTACCAGGTTTTTGATCTCAATGATATTCATATGTTTGGTTTTATAATGTTTGATATGGTTTTGTAAATTTATTCGATACGTAATGCTTCTGCCGGGTCGTAACGGATGGCTTTCCAGGCAGGATACAAGGCGGCGATAATACCGGTGAAGAAAACCATCAGAGTAACATTAATAACCATGTCAGGTTCTATACTGGTGTTGATCAGCGAACTGTAACCCAGTTGTTCCAATCCTTTCCCGAACATTGCCAGGTTGATATAATGTGTTTCAAAATATTTGGAGATCAAGGTACCCAGAAAAACGCCGGCCAATCCGCCCGTAAGGGAAAGCATAACCGTTTCAATGATGATCATGGCATAGATCCTGGCGCGGCTCATCCCGATAGCCAGTAACATACCGATCTCTTTTCTTCTTTCAAGGATTACCATCAGCATGGTGTTTATGATGCCAAAAAGCAGGGCAAGCAGGATGATAATTATGAAAATGTACATATACATATTCATTACCTGTGTGATGTAACTCATCTCCGGGCTGATCTGGTTCCAGTTCAATACCTCCAGGCCAGGGGCCATTTTTTTGATCTCCTGTTGCACGGGCACAGTGTACTGGTTATTATTCACGCGGATGGCGATCTCATGACAAGCTCCTTCCGGTATGTCTGTCAGCCTGGCCAGATCTTCATAACGGACAAACACATTTGATTCGTCATAGACCGTGTTGGTGGTTTTGTAGATACCTGCCACGCGAAAAGCGCCGGCCGTAATATTGTTATCAAGATCCTGTAAGGTAATAACCACTTTTGAACGTACCCTGACATTCAGTTTTTTTGCCAGTTTCTGCCCGATCACAATGGGATTTCTTTTTATGCCTCCAAAATATTTACCTTTCACAATATGCTGGGCAATATCAGTGACC
>WFSC01000155.1 GCA_015486185.1 Bacteroidales bacterium
GGTTAAACAGCAGGCTGAACGTTCCGTCGCTGGGGTTGGGATATACGACAAAAGCATGCTCTTTCCGGTTGGCCGGCAGGTCTTCCCGTGCCAAAGGCGAATCATAAAGATAGAGGTAAAAAGTACCCATCAGATTTCCTCCGCTGCCATCCACCTGGACCCAGTATTTCTTTCCTTCGATCAGGCCGGGAAGATCTTCAATAGCCGCAGCATATTGCAGATCCTGGCCATGGTAGTCGTCATTGGCAGCGAGCAGTTTGTAATTTCCTCCCAGCAGACTGTCAGGGGATGCGGCTTCATAGACGGCGATCTGTGTATCAAAGCCTCTTGAATCGATAGACACGGTGCCTCCGGCCGGAGCAATGAATGTGAACCAGACAGAATGAGCCAGATAATCTTTTCCTGTTGAAAACTCATCACACCAGGTGGAGTCGGTGTTACAGTCACCTGCAGGCGGAACGGGCTCATGATTTTCCACGGTGGCATCGTAGTTTACAAACGGACCGTTTTCTCCATAATGAAGCGGAAGGGCATATCGGATATTATCGTTTGGATAAACGGTAATATCGACGGTATCGGTATCTGCACAATTTCCCTGGGTAGCATATAAAAAGTAAGTAATGTTTGTATCAGGATAAACGATGATCTCTTTGCCGTATAATGTATCTTCTCCGGGAGAGGATACCCACATATAGTTATCGGCCCCGCCAGCCTGAAGGTCTGCCGGATTCCCTCTCCAGTAATATTCTCCGAAATTGGTCATGATCTGTACATCGATGGATGAAACCACTTCCATATAATCCGGTCTGCTGAGGGTGTCGGACTGTCCGTTGCGGAAGACGATCAACCGGGCATTTTTCGGCCCCGGCGTACCAAAGGAGACCTGTACCGTATCCTTGTTTTTTATGGTTGCCGGTATTCCGTCCGGTCCGAAACTCCAGATCAGGCTGTCCAAAGGGCCGGGATATTGGTTATAAAAGGTAAAGGGACTTTGTGTGCACGATTGCAGTTTGTTGCTGGAGAAATCAGCATATAATGCCAGGGTGTCAGGGACATAAAGTTTCGTTTCCCACAGTCCCCGTCCGTAAGTGCCGGCCCTTAGCAGACTGTCCGGATAGTATATCTCCATTTCGTTTACGATGACATTGGGCAGGTTCAGGCTGAAATCTTTCCATGTATCCATGCTTTTGTCACGGACATACACGCCCAGATCAGTGCCTGCATATAAGGTAGCATTTGTATTATCCTGGTAAACCAGGCAGTTGACAGGAACATTGGGCAGCCCGTCAGAATAATTGTTCCAGTGATCCCCGCCATCTTTTGACGCGTAAACCTTTACCCCCTGATCATAATTTGAAAGAGCAACCCATATTCTGAGAGGGTCATTTTGCGAGATGGCGATGCTGCTTACAGAACTGTTGGGCAGTCCCGTATGTATGCTTTTCCACGTTTTTCCCCTGTCCTCCGATCGCCAGATACTCTGTCCCGAAGAGGCATAAATAAATTTGGGGTTGTAGGAGGAAATGGCCAGTGCCCTGAATTTTTTGCCGCCGGAAAGACTGTCGGTAAGTTTTTCCCAGGTGTTACCCTGGTTTTTGGTTAAAAAAATGTCTGCATAGCCGGCGAGCAGGGACCTGTGGTCGTCAGGGAACATCAGATAAGGGGTAACCCAGGCTCCTTTTCCGGCATTTACGGGTTTTATCCCCCGGAAAATATATCCTCCGTCGGTTGACCTGCGGATATTGCCGTATTGTGAAGAAGCGTATAATGTATTGGTGTCAGTGTAATCAATGATACACTCCATGCCGTCGCCGCCGATCACAACATTCCAGGCGGTGTCTTTCCACAGGGTAGTACTGTTATCCTGGCTGCCCATCATGGCCATATCCTTTTTATGGGATGCCAGGCCGATACGGTAGATCTGCAGGATATCCAGTCCGTCGCTGAGATCTGTCCAGCTTGTTCCTTCATCCCAGGTGCGGAATATCCCTCCGTCGTTACCCGCATAAAGGGCTCCGGTAACCGGACTAAAAGCCAGAATATGCTGATCGACATGGATATAGGGAGCATCCACAGTACCACTCTCAGGATATCCCCAGGAAGAAAGTTGCCAGGTTGATCCGCCATTGGTGGTTTTCCATACATTTATTCCGCCGACAAAGAATTCCTGGTAATTATCCGGCGAAATGGCCACTGTCAGATCATACCATCCCTGACCGTCATCCCCACTTCCTGTTGAAGAATTGCCAAGGAGATTTTTCTTGGTTCCTGACAATAACAGGGTCCATTCGTTTCCTTTATTGAAAGATCGGTAAATACCATACAGACCGCTTTTTGTTTTTTCTGCGCAAAGGGCAACAACCATATTCGGTTGATCGGGCGTTACGGCCAGGTCAATGCGGATCAGATTACTTGTATTGATCCCGCTGCTTATTTCATGAAAATTATATCCGCCATCATCAGAGCGGTAGATAGTGGCTGTACCGTATCCGTAAGTGGCTGCATAAACAGTATCCGGACTGCCGGGCATAAACTCCATGTCCTTGAAGTTACCGGATTGAACCTTCTGAATATGTTCTCCGTAACGGCTCATATAGTAGATCCCTTCATCAGTAGCAGCAAGCATGGTGTTGGGCCGGTCGGGACGTATGAGCAGGCGGTTTACCTGATGATTGGAACTTTGTTCAAAACTCATGGCGGTTTCCGACCATGTCTTGCCCCCGTCGAAGGTTTTTAACACACCGGCAGAGTAAATATCACGGGAATCACGGTCGCCGGTGGCTATGAACAGGGTATCCGGTTGGTCCGGGTCAACAGCAATGTCTGAAATGCCAATACTGGCAATAAAATCGGTTAGGGGCTTCCAGTTTTTTCCACCGTCGGTAGTCTTCCAAAGTCCGCCGGTAGGTGCGCCCACCCAGAAAGTATTGGTATCAGACGGATGAAAAGCAATACAGTCAATGCGTCCTGCCCCGATCACCTGCCCGCTGTTGATGTCGGTAGGAGGGTGGGGCGGACCCAGATAATGCCAGTCACCTGTGAGCTCTCCCTTTTTTCTGGCTTCTTCTTTCTGCAATATTTCATTCCAGTAGATTTCAGGTTGAATGTAACTGTTATCCGTGATCCGTTGATCTATCATCCATTCCCAGCGTGCAAAAGTATTATATTCATCTTCATCTGCCGGTTCACGGTTTTTCCAATATCTGTTAAAAGCTTCTTTCAATGCCCGGTATTCCTCAAGCCTGCCGGCTGATTTTGACGGAGAAAAATAACGTAACCACGGTTGGCCAAAAAGAGGAGCAGCAACCAATGTCAGGATAAGATAGATAAAAGTTTTTCTCATGGATGAAATATAATATGAAATATTCAGTCGTTTGATGCAAATATAAAAAAAAGGTCAGACAGAAGATCGTGCTGGCAGGGATTTTGTTTTGATAAGTAAACCATTGTAAAAAAAAGGATTGGTATTAAATGAATATCTTCATGGAAAACGTTATCTTTGCAGGTTATAATATGTATATTAAAAGGAGAAGAGAAGCATGGGTGTTATCAATGTAGTATTGAAAAAAGTATTCGGGAGCAAATCCGAGCATGATATAAAGGAGATCCAGCCGGTAGTTAATAAGATAAAGGAGGAATATGAAAAATTACAGGGGCTAAGCCATGATGAGTTAAGGGAAAAATCGGCTGCTCTGAAGAAACATGTGAGACAGGAGATCAGTGGCGTGGAGAAGGAAATACTTCAGCTTCGTGAGAAGGCCGAATCGGAAGATACTCCGGTGGAAGAAAAAGAAGAGCTGTACCGGAGCATCGATAAAAAGGAAAAGGAGCTGGAAAAGAAAATAGAAGAAGTCCTTGATAATGTATTGCCACAGGCGTTTGCTATCGTCAAGGATACGGCACGGCGTTTTAAGGAAAATGAAACCCTTGAAGTTACTGCAACGGAATTCGACCGGTATCTTGCCGTCACAAAGGATTTTGTTGAAATAAAGGGAGATAAGGCCATTTATCATAATCACTGGAAGGCCGGTGGAAATGAGATCACCTGGGACATGGTGCATTATG
>WFSC01000156.1 GCA_015486185.1 Bacteroidales bacterium
ATATTTATGGCCGGGCCCGAATACAGGAAAGCGATGGCAGGTCCCAGTCCTGCTCCTCTCTTATGAATGCTGGAAAAAAGGGGTAGGATCGTGCAGGAACAAACTGCAAGAATCGTCCCCGACACGGAGGCCACAGAATAGGCCAGCCACTTTTTTGCCCCGGCCCCGAAATATTTCAGTACGGAAGCCTGGCTAACAAACACCGCAATGACCCCGGCAATGAAAAAAGCAGGCAGTAAACATAAAATTACATGATTTTGGGCATACCATTTTGTCAGATCAAGAGTCGCCTGTACTGCTTCCTGAAAGGCAGGATCCCCCAGAGGCATGAAAAAAACTGCCAGAAAAACGACGATCATCCAAAACAATATCCTGACCTCTTTTTTCCACTCCATGTCAGTTCGTTATTATTTTATTAGAGTTTCGAACTTCTTCTTAACTGATTAATAATTAGTTAGTAAAACAAATAATATCTAATATATCTTGTTAAATATCAATATATTGAAATTTCCATTTACAAATCAGATCCTCCTTTGTGAAACTTTGTGTCTCCTTTGCGGCACTCTGCGTAACAGCTATTTCACAAAGAACCACAAAGAAGCCTCAAAGAGCCACAAAGATATTTTTTATATATATTTTATTGTGCTTCTGTTATTTATACCGTTGTTAATATTGTGCGAAACTTTAGTTATTTTATTTTTCCATTTCCTGATCCATCCCACCAAAGCTCCTGCCTTGCCGGGATCACATCCATACGATCCATACATAATAAATGCCCACACCAATGAACAGTACCGACACAAAACGCCTGAACCATAGTTCAAAAATTTTGATCTTATTGTAAACGCTTCCCACTTCATTCACTGTAAAAGCAATAAGCCATGCAAAGACAATGACGGGTAGCCCTGTGGCTATGGCAAAAACGACAGGCAGATATAGTCCCCGGGCATTGGCTACGGTCATAGGGATCAGCAAACCGAAATACAATACTCCGCTGTAAGGGCAAAAAGCCAGGGCAAACAGGATCCCCAGAAAGAGGACAGACCAGAAGCCTTTACGTCCCCTGGTCTCCATATTGTCCGTAACTTTTGAAAATCCCGGCAAATTAAAACGGATCACATCCAGCATGAACAGACCAATTATGAGGAGCAACGGTCCCAGTATTTTCTCTCCCCACTGCTGGATGAAGCCGGAGAGTTGAAACTGACTGGCTCCCCAAAAGAACATCAGGCCCAACGTGGTGTAGGTTATCGCCCGGCCCAGGGTATAGATCAGCCCGTTGTAAAACACCCTGCTTTTTTTCTCAATATCTTTGCCAATAAAGGCGATAGCCGTGATATTGGTAGCCAGCGGACAGGGACTGATCGAGGTCATAAGCCCCAGAACAAAAGCGGACAGAACCGGCAATTGTGTGTTCTCCAGAATATTTTGAAGTACTTCCATCAGGGCTGGTGCAACATTTCGTCGATCGCTTTTTTTAAGGCCGTTCTGTATTTCTCCGGATGGGTTGAGGCATATAAGAAAGCTGTGTTGGTAAGATCTTTTTTCCGGTCATGATCTACCACCACCAGCGCCTGACCATTGATATGGATCCGCCGGGCAAGGTCCTCGTTTCTTTTGTCATCAAGATTGACCGACCTGAAACTCAGCAAGCCTTTCTCCTGTTGTCCGGCATAATCTTCTTCAAGGATCTTTTGTGCACCGTATTCTATATCCCTGCAAGCAACGCACCGGATATTCCGGTGGAAATAATAAACCACCACTTTCCCTTTTTCAACATAACCTTCATCCTTTTTCTCTGTCTGCCGGGTGCCGGAGTGACATCCGGCCGGCACGAGGGAAAATACCAGCACTGTAAACCCAATAATGATATTAAAGGTTCTCATTTGATATTATCTGTCCATGAAACATAAGGATCAGGCGTGCTTTGTCAGGATATCTTTCAGCGCTGACAACGATGGGACTTTCCCGGAAAAGATCACTTTTCCGTTGATAACCAGGCCGGGTGTTCTCATCACTCCATAATTGAGGATGTTCATGATATCCTGTTCCATGATAATCTCCGTATCCAGGTTAAGCTCCGATACTGCCTGCCGGGTAACCCGTTCCAGGGTCTTACAACTCGGACATCCGGTACCTAAGATTTTTATCTCCATAGTAGTGGTTTCATAATGAATTATCAGCCATCTTTCGCAATCCGTTATTTTTCATTCAATGCTTTTTCCTTGTCCATCAATGCCTGTATATCAGCAACGATCCTGTCGCTGATCTTCAGCATGGTGTCATGATCAAATTCAGCCGGCTGGGGGTGCTTCTCCAGACCGAAGTCTTCGTCCAGGGCATAGGACAGATGCACCGTCATCCCGGCTTTCTGAAGTGTTTTGGCCAGACAGCGGTCCGAGCAGCCGTCGATGGTGATATTGTAATCATCATGCAACAACACCTGTGAAGGGCCTTCTACTTCGGGATAAAAAGCAAGGGGACAACGCATAAATGCATTGGGTATTTTGTTACGTATCTCGCGGGCCAGGAACCCGGTCATCTGTCCCAGGTCGGAGCTGCCGAAGCAACCGTTCACACTGATAGTCTTTCCGAATTTTTCATGACCGCCCAGAATAGCTTTTTTTGCACTGGGGGAAGCGATCTCTTCAATACTCTTCTTTTTCATGATTCCTTGTATTATATTTTAACAATGTGACAGATCTTTTCTTACATATTTTCAATACCGATATGTGTGGCCGTTTTGATATTGTCTGTAACCGGACAACGGGCTTCCGTTTCCAGTAGCCACTCTTTAATTATACGGCCTTCTGTCGGGATCGCAAATTCCGGTTTTACCTTTACATTGATCTTTTGAAAACCGGCTCTTTCCTCATAAGAACATCCCATGAAAGTGCATGGATTCATATCTCCGTCAATGGTGATTTTTATTTTTTTCAGTTTCAGGTCCCGTTCCCTGGCAACCTGGTGTCCGGTAACATTCAGACACCCTGCCAGGGCCATAAGCAGTACCTGTACCGGCGAAGGTCCCTGGTTCGTACCACCCATCGGTTCCGGTTCATCTATGATCATCTTAAATTTTCCGGAACGCAGGTTCATCCTGGTGGGATTCTCACTCTCTCCAGATATGTGGACTTTTACCTGTCTGTTTTCTTTCTCTGTATCCTTTATTGTCTTCATCATTTCTTTCATTTCTTTCATGATCTTGTACTTTTGTTTGTTTTATTAATTTTTATTGAGATAAATAATTCCTATTCAGGCAATGATCGTTTTTTTATGCTCTCTCTGATATTCGGGTTGTATATTAATGTGGTTTATGCCATAGTCATTCAAAAGGGTTTCTATTTTTTTCAGGATCCCGTCAAACCGGCTCACCGGGATATCCCGGTCCACGTCCACATGGGCTTCCAACAGGATATTATGATCATCCAGTTGCCATATATGCAGGTGATGCACATTCTTTATGTCGTCGATCGTTGAGATACGTTCCGCTATTTCTTTAATATCAATATGAGAAGGGGTAAATTCCATGAAGATCCTTACCGATCCGGCAAAAATATCCCAGCTCGCATAGATCAGATAAAAGGCAATGGCGAGTGTCAGCACGGGATCCAGCCAGTACCAACTCAGGTATTTCATGGCGAATCCACCGGCAAGTACGGCCACCGACGTTAACATGTCCGTGAACAAGTGCAGGAAAGCCGATTGCATGTTCATGCTATCTGTCGCATCTTTTCTGATCAGCAGTACACTGGCTCCGTTTAACAGGATACTCAACGCTGCCAGCCAGATCACAAGGTCTCCTCCTACCTGTACCGGGTGAAAAAGTCTGCCTATAGCCTCGATGATCAGAATAACCGAGATAATGATCAGCGTAGCCGAATTAATAAATCCGGCAAATATCTCGGCCCGTTTGTATCCGAAAGTATGCTCATAGGTATTGCGCCTGCCGGCTAACTTCCGTGCCGTATAACTGATGATCAGGGAAAGAACATCGCTGAAATTGTGTGCTGCATCCGAGAGCAGGGCCATACTTCCCGAGATCACACCTCCGGCCAGCTCAGCCAGGGTAATGATCAGGTTCAGCATTACGGTTATGCCAATGTTTTTAGTAGTGTGAACGTGATGGGGATGTGAAGACATATCCGTTTTTTGTTCGTTAATAGTTCATAATGTATTAAATAGAGCATTTGTTATTTTTTACAGGTAAAGCAAAAAATTCAGAAAAAAGTTTCCCGGCATTATCCCAGTTCTCCTTATTAATACAATATTCAATTTTGGGCGGATCCACTTTTCCCGTAATCAGTCCTGCATCACGCAATTCCTTTAAATGCTGGGACACGGTAGATTGAGCCAGGGGAAGATATTCAACGAGGTCACCCGTAAAACAAACACTCTGTTCGGCCAAATAACGAATAATCTTGATACGGGTAGGATGAGACAGTGCTTTGGCATAACGCGCAAGCTCTTCCGTATCTTTTTCATAATCAAGTGATACTATTGTTCTTTTCATAACAAGAATGTTTATCGCAAATAAACGATAATTATTTTGAATAATCAAACATGTTCTTCATTATTTTTCTCTGCCACTTTTAGACTTTTCAGACTCTTTGACTTTTTGACTTTCCATTATAAAATCCATGATCCTTTTTACCGATGGAACATACCCCCTGGCCACTGTCCGCCCGTTGATAAAAAGTGCCGGGGCTACCCAGGTGTTGAAACGGATCCATTGTTCCGGTTTTTCTATCCACACAACCTCTAAC
>WFSC01000157.1 GCA_015486185.1 Bacteroidales bacterium
ATATTGAGAAAATGATAAATTACTTAATAAGATAAACCCGAATAAGATTAATAGTATTCTTTTCATGATAAAATTGTTTAATTTAAATGATAAATAGACTCTTTTATTTTTATTAATAATCCTTTGTATTATTCATAGCTTTTATGGTGCCCTAGGCATAACAGTTATACATTTATTTATTACTCCAACCCAAATTAATGCATATAGTAAAAGATATACAATTCCCACAATTGGTGATTTGTATCACTAATTATGGTTATTCAGAAACAACAGCAGGAAGGAAATCCTGATAAAAATTATTTAACTCCGGATAAAGCGGAAAGCAGTTCATTGGTACTCCTGTATCCCATCTTTTTCAACAAAGATTTGCGATGAGTATTCACCGTGTTGGGACTGATAAAAAGTTGTTTGGCAATTTCCTTGCTGGTTTTACCTTCGCACAACAGCCGGGCTACCTGCTTTTCCCGGTCGGTAAGTGAGGTATGGTCAAAGTTTATGGTAGTCTGATTGCGCTCCTTAAACCGTTCAATGGTATCTTTGAATTCCCGGATATCCACCGGTTTCAAGAGGTAATCAAAAGCTTTTTCCCTGATGGCATTGATCGCATACTGGCTATACGCCGTAATAAAAATAAAGGTCGGAAAGACATTATGGCTCCTGACGGTTCCCAGGATCTCAAAACCGTTCATCCCCGGCATCTCCACATCCAGGAATACAATATCGGGCTTTGTTTTAATAATGGTTTTGATGGCCCGGTCCGCATCCTGATCATAACCTGTCAGCTTCAGCTCCGGAAATTTCCCGATAATATCGCTCAAACGCAGACAGGCTTCCTTTTCATCATCAACGACAAAACAGGTGAAGGTGTCCATAATCAGTGTGCTTTCTTTCCGGATATAAAGTTAGTGTTTTTTAGTCTTCAGTCTGCATTTTAAATCCTATAATTTTCGTCTGCTGGCTGGCGACTGGCAAATGCCATCTGCCGACTTTTTGAGTATTCAGTCTTCAGTCCTCAGTCCTCAGTCTTTTATTGGAAAGCTGTCCATCCTCACCGACTACCGACTGGAATATAAATCCTTGCTACCGTCCCGCCCGCATCTCCATCAGCAAGTTCATAGTGGATGCGGGTATTTTCCAGCTTGTAAAATAACTCTATGATCTCATCCAGGATGATCAATCCTTTGCCGGTACCGTAAGTCGGGTGTTGCCCTGCCTGTTTTATGCCTATTCCGTTATCCGTAATTGTTATTACTGTCATACTTTTCTCCTGTAAAACCTCAATAACAATCCTGCCTTTTCCCCGTAACGGGGCAATACCATGCTTCACCGAATTTTCGATAAAAGTGTAAACCAGCATTCTGGGGATCTTAATTTTATCAGTATTAATTCCTTTAGCAATATTAATATTATAGGTAAACTTGTTTTCCAGTCTGAATTGCTGGATCTCCAGGTAATTTCTTACATAATCCAGTTCTTTATATAATGAAATAACTATTTTTTCCGAGGAATTTATCGTTGACTGAAGCATTCTCGAATATCGTGTAAATACTTCATAGGCCTGATCTGTTTCCTTCCGCATAAATAATGAACCGATGGCATTCACCATATTGAGGGTGAAATGCGGGTCAATCTGATTTTTAATGGCTTTGATCTGCAGTTTCGTAATACGCCTTTCATCCTTATACCGCTGCTGAAGAATTGTATGTTGGATACGCCCGATACCAAATATTACCAGATATAAAAACATGAACATTGAAAATGGAATAAATATCCATTGGATAAGATACAATTTGTTGTGTGAATAAGATATTATATAAGTATCGGGGATAATCTGCATAAATATCTTTACCGGGTAGTTTGCCTGTTTGATCAATGATACATGCATCGGTCCGCCTGTTAATGGAATATCTATGTCCGCCGGATGGGTAAAATTCCTGCGATAGATGACAAATCGATTTTTTATTCTGTCCGGTACCAAATATTCCTTCATACCATCTCCGTCAACATCCAACCGTCTCACCTGTGACACATAGGAAAGTTTTATACTTTTAACAACATTCAGGGAAGAATCCAGTTGTTGAATTTCCGTACCCATAAGATATAATTTCCGGTAGTCCTGATCAGGATCTGAAAATAAAACGAATCGTCTCAGTCCAGGTACAGTTATGTACCTTTTCTTAAGCAGTTTGCCAAAAGGAGTAAATAATGCGATATAGGAAGAATCATTAATTCCGTTATAATTATACAGCACCGCAAGAGTAACCATATTTCCATATTTAAAAGGGACAACATCCAATTCGGATGAATATCTGCCTACAGGGACCGGATCAAACATAAAAGAAAGGTCGTTATCCAACACCATTAGCCAGGCAATACTATCGGTATAGGGATAATTGGGCTCCGTGCAATTGCCCCAGGCAGGGAATCCCCCGGTGAACTCAGGCAGGCTGTCATGATCCCAGTCGTAAAAGTTCAGGTTCCAAAGAATTTCCCAACCACTTTTGGGAGAAAAATTCAAAATGTCGTTTTTCAGATCATAGGCAACCACTTTCCGGTTTGTATATGCAAAACCTGAATAAATAAAAATTACCAGTTCCTGAAAGCCGTCCCCGTTTAAATCGGCCATCAGCAACTGCGCAATATTCAAACCATTGTTGTCCTGGAAATATTTAAAGCGTGTAATAAACTTCCGGTTAATAATAATTTCCTTCTTAAACGGATTAACCCCACTCAAAAAAACCGAATCGTTATCATACGTGATCAGATAAACCTCCTTGTATCCGTCATGATTATAATCTCCGGAAATTGAAGATTGATATTGGGCAATGTATCCTTTTGTTATCCATTCATATAACACTTTTCCATTCTCTTCAACAAAAATGCTCGGTGCATTTTGCAGTTTTGTATATGCCCTTATTTCGATCTTTTCACTGTTTCCGTCGTTATTCAGATCGTCATAAAATATTTTGTTTCCTGCTTTGTTTCCGGTGAGTTCAACTGTGGTTTTGTACTGCTTCGGACGGGGGATGACAAATAAAACGGGCAAAGTGAGGATTAATGCCATTACCCAGTTTTTACCCAGGTATTTCAATGCAGCGTTTTTATTCTCTGAGGGGCCCACTTAAGTAATTTTTAAATCTTAACCTTCAGATCCGATCAAATTTACATATAAATTGTTGACGTTGAAACCTTATGTTCAAAGAATTCTCGTTTGACTTGTATTCATTCACTCATGGATATGGAAGATCCATGCTTAGTACCACTCGGAAACACGGGCGGCCTGCTTTCCGTCTCAGAGCTTCCCGGTGATCCGGACCGGATGCATAAAAATGATATCGTCCTGCTTATGGAAAAACAGGGTTTCGTACTGTATCGGTCCTATGGCAGCCGAAGGAACATCACCCTGCTGTTCCGGAAAGAAGAATAGACCCGGCCGTGAAAAGAATTACCTATTTAAATAGGTATTTAAAT
>WFSC01000158.1 GCA_015486185.1 Bacteroidales bacterium
CAAATATAATAAAACAAATTTAAGTAAAAATAGTTTTTATTATTACCGGAATCCCGGAAAAAATGAAGAGGGGGCCGGAACATCAATAATATTAAGGTTTGAAATACCTGGGCGCCAATGTTCAATTATTACTGTGGTTTAACATTTTTTAACAGGATGTTAAGGAAATATTCTACAAATTTGCAGTCAGGGATAAAAATTTATAATAAATAACCGGAAAAATTATTCGGTGGAGATCCGGTTTAAAAGAGTAAGACTATATTTGACAAAATTTTTTAAAAACCGTAATAAAACCGTTATTGATATGAATGAGCAAACCGATATCCGTGAATTGAATGAGCGTATCCGTACGGAAAGTGCTTTTATCGATTTGATAAATATGGAAATGCAGAAAGTGATAGTCGGTCAGCGTCATCTGGTTGACAGCCTGCTTATCGGACTGTTGTCAGGCGGCCATATCCTGCTGGAGGGGTTACCCGGTCTGGCTAAGACCCTGGCCATACATACACTGGCAAGGACTGTTGATGCAGGATTTAACCGGATACAGTTTACACCGGATCTTTTGCCTGCCGATCTGATCGGAACAATGGTTTACAGTCCCAGGCAAGAAACCTTCAAGGTGAAAAAAGGGCCGGTATTTACCAATTTTGTGCTTGCTGACGAGATCAATCGTTCGCCGGCCAAAGTACAGAGTGCGTTGCTGGAGGCTATGCAGGAACGTCAGGTGACCATTGGCCAGGAAACTTTCAAGCTGGATGAGCCTTTTTTGGTACTGGCCACCCAGAACCCCATCGAGCAGGAGGGAACCTACCCATTACCTGAAGCACAGGTTGACCGGTTTATGTTGAAAGTCCTTATAGACTATCCTGATCAGGATGAAGAGCGACTGATTATCCGTGAAAACCTGCAGAAAACCTTCCCGGAGGCTTCTGCCGTGGTGAAAACGGATGATATTCTCAGGGCCCGTAATGTGGTGAAGGAAGTTTATATGGATGAGAAAATTGAAAAATATATACTGGATATTGTTTTTGCCACACGGTATCCCGAACGTTACGGCCTCGAACGCTTTAAACCTATGATCAGTTATGGCGGTTCACCCCGTGCCAGTATCAACCTGGCCACTTCGGCAAAATCCTATGCCTTTATCAAACGTAGAGGTTATGTGATCCCTGAAGATATCAGGGCCGTGTGTTTTGACGTTATGCGCCACCGGATCGGATTGACCTACGAGGCAGAAGCAGAAAATATTACATCCGAAGATATTCTTACGGCCATCCTTGATACAGTGGAAGTGCCATAATGGTTTGATTTTTGTTTATTATTCGGGAGATAAAGAAGTACCATGATAAAAATAGGACTCACCGGCCTTTTTCTTTTACTTGCCTTTCAGGGGCCTGCCCAGAATCTTATCGGGCTGAAAGCCGATGAAGTAAAAGCTTTCATGCGTACGGAACAAAATGATTTCTCTTTGGATGAATCAACCATTAATAAAACCTATAAGTATCTGAAGTATGTTGATGATCTGGAAACACGTACCGCTTTATATTTCCTTTCGGATGATAGCATTTGTACCTGGTATAAGGTTGTCTATGATAATGATCTGTTAGCCCCGACTATCGCCTTACTGGATTCGACCTGCCGGAAAGTGTCGGATACTCTATGGCTGGAAAAGCGGGATGCGCATACCTACAGGAAAATACTCGACAGGCAGAAATGGTTTTTCAGTGTAACAACTAGGCCGGCGGATAGTACAGTATTAAAGAAATAAAGAGAGAGAAGATATGGAACCTGCTGAGCTGCTGAAAAGGGTTAGAAAGATTGAGATAAAGACCAGAAGCCTCTCCAAACATATTTTTGCAGGGGAATATCACAGCGCTTTCAAGGGCCGGGGCATCTCCTTTAGCGAGGTACGGGAGTACCAGTATGGCGATGATATCAGGTCGGTCGATTGGAACGTGACAGCACGATTTAATCATCCTTATGTTAAAGTATTTGAAGAAGAGCGTGAGCTGACCGTTATGTTGCTGGTAGATGTTAGTGGGTCACAGGAGTTTGGTTCCCGGACCATGCTGAAAAAAAATCTGGTCACCGAAGTGTCTGCCATACTTGCCTTTTCGGCTATCCAAAACAATGATAAGGTGGGCGTGATCTTTTTCAGTGATAAGGTTGAGAAATTTATACCTCCAAAGAAAAACAGAAAACATATTTTACATATCATCCGGGAATTGATTGAACTGAAACCGGAGAGCAGAAAGACCGATTTTACAGAACCTCTTCGTTATCTGACCAATGCTATAAAAAAACGTTCCATAGCTTTTGTGATCAGTGATTTTATGGGACCATCCTTTGCAGATAGCCTGCGTATTGCTTCCAATAAACATGATGTGGTCGCATTACGTGTCTTTGACAAAAGGGAAAAGGAACTGCCATCGGTAGGACTGATCCGTTTGAGAGATGCTGAAACAGAAGAAGAACGTTGGATCGATACTTCTTCCGCAGCCACACGTGAAGCCTATCGCGATTGGAGGATAGAAAAAGAGAAAGCAATGGAAAGTACCTTCAAACAGTGTGGGGTGGATTATGTGGATCTGGCTACAGATGAGGATTATATAAGGCCATTGGTACAGTTATTTAAAAGAAGGTAAAAACGAATTAAAGAATGACCGGAAACAGTATATACGTGAAAAGCAAACAACATAAGTTATCAGGCATTTTTATGGCATTGTTGCTCTTATCGTTGATATTCCCCGGAAAGGCAATTTCCCAGGAAGTAAGTGTGGAGTCTTCTTTCAGCAGGGATACCGTTCTTATCGGAGATCAGTTGGATTTTACGTTGCATGTAATACAGCCGGACTCATTGCATTTGCAAATCCCCACATATACTGACAGCATAGTATCAGGTCTGGATATTATCAAAAAGTTACGTGATGATACGATCAGAAAGAAAAACCATATGCTGGAGATTACCCGAAGTTACCGGATTATCGTTTTTGATACGGGTGTAGTGGTTGTGAATCCGATAAAAGTGAGTTATACTTCACATGGCATGAAAGCCGCCTTGTCCACAAGACCTCTTGAACTGGTGGTTAAATCCCTGCCGGTGGATGTCAGTAAAGGAATCAGGGATATTAAGCATCCTTACAAAATGCCTATGACATGGCTGGAAATATTGTTCCGGGTTTTGGTGGTTGTGTTATTGGCACTTATCATTTATCTGATAATATGGTATATCCGGAAGAAAAAGAAACAAAAAAGCGGATTGCCTGAAATCATGCGTAAACCTGCTGAACCTCCCCACGTATTTGCTTTGCGTGAACTGAATTTACTTAAGGACGCCCGTTTATGGCAACAGGGGATGGTAAAGGAATATTATACGCGATTGACAGATATTCTGCGGAAATATCTGGAATACCGCTATGAGATCAAGGCATTGGAACAGACTACCCTGGAAATACTGGAATCACTTACCGGCACAGGTTTTAATGATAATCGCCTATACGGTATCCTGAAAGAAATACTTGAAACCGGAGATCTGGTAAAGTTTGCCAAATACCAGCCTAAGCCGGATGTAAACGAATCCATGTTGCTGGATGCATTTGTGTTTGTGAATGAAACAAAAGAATCGTGGAAAAAGGGGGCGGAAAGTGATTTGGAAAAGGAGAAAGAGTTAGAGCAAGAGCAAGAGGAGCAAAAGGAAGAAAAGAAGGAGGAGGATGATCATGCGTGATATTCATTTTGCTGATCCGGAGTGGTTGTACGGGCTCTTTTTACTGGCCCCCATGATCGCCTGGTATATTTGGAGACAGATAAGGCGGGTTAACTCCCTGCAGTTTTCAGGCCTGCAACCCTTTAAAAAAACAGGTACGCCTGTGAGGGCCTGGTTGAGGCATGGCCTGTTTGCGTTGCGTGTGCTGGGGATAGCTCTTCTGTTTGTGGTGATGGCCCGTCCCCAGTCGATCAACCGGTGGCAAAAGGTAAATACCGAAGGGATTGATATTATTATCGATCTGGATATATCAAGCAGTATGTTGGCCCAGGATTTTCAACCCAACAGGCTGGAAGCGGCCAAAGCCGTTGCCACACAGTTTATCTCCGGCAGGCCAAACGACAGGATCGGTTTGGTAGTGTTTAGTGGCGAGAGTTTTACACAGTGTCCTCTGACAACCGACCATGCCGTATTGATCAATCTGTTTAAGGATGTTAAAAGCGGAATGATCGAAGATGGTACGGCCATAGGCGACGGACTGGCCACTGCTATCAACCGTCTCAAAGATAGTAAAACAAAAAGCAAGGTGATCATTTTGCTGACGGACGGGATGAACAACAGGGGGGAAATCGCACCGCTTACAGCCGCTAAGATTGCCAAAACCTTTGGCATCCGGGTTTATACTATCGGGGTAGGAACATACGGTACGGCTCCTTATCCCGTACAAACACCCTATGGCACGAGATATCAGCAGATGAAGGTCCAGATAGATGAGAATGTTCTGAAACAGATCGCTGCCATGACCGGAGGACGGTATTTCCGTGCTACCGATAATAAAAAGCTGGCAGAGATCTATCAGGCAATAGATAAACTGGAGAAGTCTAAAATAGATGTGAAACAATACAGCAGAAGACAGGAAGAATATCTGAAATTTGCCCTGCTGGCTGCTATTTTGTTTCTGGCAGAATGGATTTTGAGAAAAACGGTATTTATGACAGTTCCATAAAAAGGAGGAAAGATGTTTCGATTTGCTAATATGATGTATTTATGGGCTTTGCTGGGACTGCCGTTGTTTTGGTTGTTATACTGGATTGCCCGTAACCGGTGGAAAAGAAATGTGAGAAAACTGGGTGATCCGGAACTTTTGAAAGGACTTATGCCCGATGTCTCATGGCCCAGACAGAGGATAAAACTCCTTCTGTTCAGTCTGGGATGGTTGTTCCTGGTATTGGGACTGGCTCGTCCGCAACTGGGAGCAAAGCTGGAAACAGTGAAGAAGAAGGGAGTAGAGATCATAGTAGCATTGGATGTATCCAATTCGATGCTGGCAGAGGATATCCAGCCCAACCGGTTGGAGAGGGCCAAAATAGCCATCTCGAAAATGGTGGATAAGATGGAGAATGACCGGGTGGGACTGATCGTTTTTGCCGGTGATGCCTATGTCCAGATCCCCATTACGTCAGATTATCTGGCAGTAAAAATGTTCCTTCCTTCTATCGGTCCCTCCATTGTGCCGAAACAGGGAACGGCTATCGCTTCGGCTATTAATCTGGCCATGAACTCCTTCACTCCCGGAGATGACAGAAGTAAAGCCCTGATCATCATTACCGATGGGGAAAACCATGAGGCTGACCCGGTAGCAGCGGCCAGAAAGGCCCATGAGAAGGGGATCACCATACATACCATTGGCATTGGTAAACCCGAGGGTGTACCGATACCCATTACCATCCATGGCCAACGCACTTTCCTGAAAGATCGCAGTGGCCATACCGTGATCACCAAACTGGATGAACCCCTGCTGCAAAAAATAGCTGCTGCCGGAGGAGGTATTTATGTCAGGGCATCCAATGCTACTCTCGGACTTAACAGGATTTACAGAAAGATCAAAGGAATGGATCAGAAAGAGATGGAAACAAAAACCTATTCCGATTATAATGACATTTTTCAATATGCGATCGGTTTGGCCTTGTTGTTTTTCCTGCTTGAGTGGATGATACTTGAAAAGAAAAGCAAATTCTGGTCAAAGATCAGGTTATTTCAGGTAAAGGAGGAAAAGAAATGAAAAAGGTAATGATCCTGTTGACCGGCTTGTTCCTCGCATCTTCTGCCTGGGCACAACAACATGCAAGAAAATATATTCACGAGGGGAACAGAGCCTATGACCAAAAGAAATATCCCAATGCTGAGGTAGATTACCGGCAAGCCCGTGACGTAGCTAAAAATACAGTAGTCCCTGACTATAACCTGGGCACGGCACTCTATAAACAGAAAAAATATGACAAAGCGGCAGAAGATTTTTTATCAGTGGCTGAAAAAAGCAACAAGAATAAAGAAAAGGCCGATGCTTTTTATAACCTGGGAAATACCTTGCTGCAGGCAAAAAAAATAGATGAGAGCATAACTGCCTATAAAAATGCATTGAAATATAATCCGGATGATATGGATGCCAAGTATAATCTTTTATATGCCATGAAGCTGAAAAAGAAACAACAACAGCAGAAAAAGAACAAGCAGGGAAAGAACCAGAATCAGCAAAATAAAAACAAACAAAACAAACAAAATCAGCAGAATAAGCAGAATAAGGAGCAACAAAAACAGCAGCAACAAAATCAGCAGAAACAAGCGCAGAATCAACAGCAACAGAAAAAAAATCAGCAAAAACAGCAACCTCAGCCCGGAAAAATATCAAAGCAGGATGCGGAACGATTATTGCAGGCACTTGCTAATGATGAAAAAAAGGTGCAGGCAAAAGTGAAAAAGGCAAAGGCACAACAAAAAAGGGTGAAGTCGGCTATCAATTGGTAAAAGCATTAATTTTGGCTTTATGATAAGAAAAGGGTTCATATTGGTAATTTGGATGATGGCAGCGTTGAGTGCCGTAGCGGCTGATCATTACCGGATCAATGCTTCAGCACCGGAGACCGTTACCCTGGGCCAACAATTCAGACTGGTCTTTGAGATGAACACACGGGATGGAAAGTTCATCCCTCCGGATCTGAGTGATTTTATGATATTGATGGGTCCCAGTACATCGTATAGCCAGAGTACACAGATCATTAATGGCAGGATCAGCTCCAGTGTAAGTTATACCTATACTTATATTTTACAGGCTAAACAAACAGGAGTATTTACCATTGCTCCCGGAAAACTGAAGATAAGAAACAAAACCATCGCATCCAACGCATTGAAGATCCACGTAGTAAAAGGTTCTGCTCCGGCTTCGTCAGGGGGGGCCGTACCATCAACAGGGGGCACTTCATCTGCTGTTACACCTTCCTCTTCCAATCCCAATCTTTTTGTAAAGATACTTGTTGATAAAACACATGTGTATCAGGGAGAGGCTGTGGCAGTGACGGTAAAGATCTATTCAAGGGTTAATCTGACGGGACTTGATGAGATTGATATGCCGGAATTTGACGGTTTCCTGAAGCAGGAAATTCCCACGCCTGATCTGCGTTCCTTGCAAAGAGAGTATATAAACGGGGTGTCATACGGGACAGGTGTGATACAGAGGTATCTGCTTTTTCCGCAAACTACCGGGGATATCAAAATTGATCGGGTAAAGATCATTTGCCTCGTCAGAGAGCGTGCCCACACCTCCTCTGATCCGTTCTTCGATGATTTCTTTGGGAATTACCGCACAGTGCGTAAAGCCATACTCAGTAATCCGGTGACCATTCATGTGGATCCGTTACCACCGGGAGCTCCTGCCGGTTTTAAGGGAGCTGTCGGGACCTTCGGCCTGGATGCTTCTGTCGATAAAACCACCCTGAAGGCAAATGATGCGGTTACGCTCAAAGTAAAAATATCCGGAAACGGAAACCTTAAACTGATCGAACCTCCCAAAGTGGAATTTCCTCCCGACTTTGATACATACGATCCCAAGATCACCTCTCATATCAGCAATACAATGCATGGAGCTACCGGGTATAAGCAGTTTGAGTACCTGATGATCCCAAGACATGCCGGAAAATACCGGCTTCCTTCCGTAAGTTTCGTGTATTTTGATCCTGCGGCCAGATCCTATAAAACATTGCGTACACCGGCATATACCCTTACTGTAATGAAAGGAGAACAAACCGGCAATGAACAGGTAATCACCGGTGGCGGACAGGAAGCCCTGAAATATATCGGAAAAGATATCAGATATATCTATACTAAACCTATCAGGCTGAGACCGGAAGGTTATACTTTATTCGGTACCTGGAAGTTTTACCTCGTTTATATTATATCCCTGTTTTTGTTTATTATTCTGATATGGATCCGTCACAGGTATATCAAAGCCAGGGGAGATCAACAACGTATCAGAAATAAACAGGCAAACAAAATGGCCCGCAAACGGCTGAAAGTAGCTGGCCAACTGTTGAAAAAAGGCGATCAGGCAAAGTTTTACGAAGAGGTGCTGAAAGCCCTGTGGGGATATCTTAGTGACAAATTGACTTTGCCGGTGTCTGATCTGACAAGGGAATCGGCTGCCCAGGCTTTGGAAAAACGGAATGTCGATAAAGACTCTGTCGAAAAACTGTTACGGGTGATCGACCAGTGTGAGTTTGCCAGGTATGCTCCGGAGGGCTCGGCAGGCCCGATGGATAAGATCTACCAGGAAGCTGTGGAAATTATCAGTGAACTTGAAGAAGAATTATAAAAGGAGAGAATGGCTATGAAAGGAATCATTCATGCAAAATATACCGTAGTTCTGGTGTTCCTGTTCCTTTTGACCGGGATACGCCTGCAGGCGATGGATCCTGACAGCCTGATAACACGTGCCAACCTGTATTATGCCAATCAAATGTACGAACAGGCAGCCGAGCTGTATCAACAGGTGGTGGATACGGGACTGGTTTCTTCTGAATTATATTACAACCTGGGAAATGCCTATTTTAAGCAGCATAATATACCCAAGGCGATCCTTTACTATGAGAAAGCACGGTTGCTCGATCCCGGAAATGAAGATATAAAATATAACCTGGAACTGGCACGCAGCTATGTGACAGATAAAGTGGAGGTGATCCCTCGTTTTTTCCTCGTCGGGTGGTATCACTGGTTCCTCGAAAGAATGTCTTCAGACGGATGGGCCTGGGTGAGTATCATTGCTTTTGTTTTAGGTTTATTTTTATTAACTTTATTCGTCTTTAGCAAACGTTCTGCCTGGAAAAAAACCGGTTTTACCGGAGGTGTTGTTATTTTGTTCTTTTCTTTGTTGTCCTTTTTCTTTGCATGGCAAAGCCGTGATATACTTACTGCCCATGATCATGCCATTGTTATGCAACCAGCCGTTACGGTCAAAAGTTCGCCGGATGAAAATGGCACCGATCTGTTCGTTATTCACGAGGGGACCAAAGTGGCGGTAGTGGAATCGGCAGATCATTGGACTGAGATCAGACTGGATGATGGAAGCAAGGGATGGTTGCCGGATGATACCATAACCAAAATATAACACAATGAATAAGAAAATATTACTTGTTCTTGGAGGATTCCTTGTGATTGTCTTTCTTTATTCCTGCAAGAAAAGTCCGGATGGCCCCAGTGATATCAGGGTAAGAAACAAATCATCACTGACTTTCCGGAACGTTAATGTAGATACTTCGGGTGGAGAACACAATTACGGGACCATTGCTCCCGGTGCCGAAACAAGTTATTTTCGTTTTGATGTCGCTTACCGTGAGGCACACATTACTCTCGATATTAACAATGTTCCCTATGAATTTATTCCGGTGGAATATACCTATGAAGTTCCATTGGGGCAGGGAAAATTTACCTACGAACTATCAGTAGTGGATACCATTGAGCATACCCTGGCTATTCATGTGATCGCGGATGCTCCGTTAAAGTAGATGGTTTTTCTGTTTTTTCGTTTTGTCTTCAGAAGTTTTCCGGGACTATCCCCGGGGTTCGTTCGTTTTTAAGAAATTTCTTTATTTGAAAATATTTTCATATTTTTATAAAAATATTATGCTAAACAAACAGAAAATAAAATTTTCAAATATAAAATTTTGAAGCTATGGATTTAATTTCTACCATTTTCGGACTTGTGGCCGTAGCACTGGGCCTGGTCGGTTTATTCCCTTTATTAGGATGGCTCACCTGGTTATCCTTGTTTCTTTCTTTCTTCGGAATGATTTTTGGCTTATCAGACAGGAGCCGGACAACCGGGATAACCATTAATTTTCTGGTGATGGTGTTAGCTCTCATCCGTTTATTGGTGGGTGGAGGAATTGTTTAATCCCAACTATAGTAGTATGTAATGATTTTAAGTTGTATAAAAGGGTACAATTATCTTATTAATGTCCGGTAATTCATATTCCGGACATTTCTTATTTATTAAATAAATTGAATACCATGAAGATAAGAAAAGAAGACTTCGGTACCTATGAAGGTAAAAAAGTATGGTTATTTATACTGGAAAATGACCGGGGTATGATCCTGAAGGCTACCAATTACGGTGGAATTATTACCTCTCTTATAGTCCCGGATAAAAATGGACAGCCAAGAGATGTTGTTCTGGGATTTGATCATCTGGATGGTTATCTGAAAGGACATCCCTACTTTGGGGCCATTGTGGGACGATTTGCCAACCGGATCAAAAATGCTGAATTTACGCTTAATGGCAAAACCTATCAACTGGCTAAAAATGACGGAGAAAATCATCTACATGGTGGTATTAAAGGTTTTGACAAAGTGCTGTGGGAGGCCGCGACAGAGGAAGAGGAGGAAAAGGTTTCACTGGCTCTTCATTATCTTAGTCCGGATGGTGAAGAAGGATATCCCGGTAACCTCTCGGTGGACGTAACCTATACGTTGGATAATAATAATAACCTGGAAATTGAATACAAAGCCGAAACGGATCAGCCCACTATCCTGAATCTGACGCATCATGATTATTTTAATTTGTCGGATCCTTCGCAGGATATTCTGGATCATGTCGCACAGATAAATGCAGATGAATATCTCGAAGAAGAGAATTTGATACCTACCGGGAAAAAATTACCTGTTGAGGGAACGCCTTTTGATTTCAGAAAAGCCAGGACATTTGGTCTGGAAATAGCTAAAACAGGTATAGGTTATGACAATTGTTATGTATTAAAGAACAGGGGAGGGGACCCTGAATTTTGTGCTGTTGTCCATAGTCCCGCTTCCGGTATTTCTCTCGAGGTACGAACCAATGCTCCCGGCCTGCAGCTTTATACAGCCAATTACCTGGACGGATCACTTAAGGGAAAGAACGGCATTGCCTATCCGCAATATGGAGCTTTTTGCCTGGAAACCCAGTCGTTTCCCGATGCACCGCATCATCCCGACTTTCCGTCAACCATATTAAATCCCGGAGAGAAATACTTTCATAAGACCATTTTTAGTTTATATAGCAAAAGTTAAATTGTGTGATGATTTGAGTGAGATGAGAAAATACGGATTCTTTTTGGCTTTTTTCCTGGGCCTGTTTTTTGGGATGGCTGTT
The DNA here is from genome assembly GCA_015486185.1 of Bacteroidales bacterium. Taxonomy (GTDB): domain Bacteria; phylum Bacteroidota; class Bacteroidia; order Bacteroidales; family VadinHA17; genus DRPN01. The sequence goes on from WFSC01000158.1 coordinate 11,163, forward strand.
TTTTCTGATGCCCAGGAGATAAAGAATATTCTCTTTTCCTATGACAAGGGTATCAGCGTTAGTGGTATTAAACTGGAAGATGGTCGCACTACTTCCCTGCCCGTCCAGGTTCCCCTCTTCAGCCTGAGAATGAATGGCGGACTGTATAATTCTTCCGAGGCAGAAATTATTCCTTCAGACAGCATGGTCCGTTTTGTTTTTGGCAATGGGATAAGTGGTGTTTTTATTCAGGACAGGAAACATAACTCTACCGGTGATCTGTTGATCAGAAACAATACCAATGATACGGTAGTGGTTGAAAATGTAGTTCCTTTCGGAGAAGAGAGATCCCATGTGTATATTACAGCTTCCGGTCCTCCTTCATTAACGAGGGCAAGATTATATCTTCCCGGATATTCACCGCTGGGAGTTATTTTGCCGGATGATGCCTGGGAGCTGGGTTATGGATCGGTGGATATGAGAAATCACCTATCCCTTTACGGACTTGCCCGTCGCAAAAAATCGGCAGATGCAATATTGCACAGATATAAAACCGTGTTGCCACCGCGGAGTAATGTGAGCTATACCATATATTTCGATGTTTTTGACGGAATGTGGCAGAATGGTCTGAAAAAGGCATTTCATAATCATTATCTGTACGATCTGAACCATTTTGATGAAACCCTGTACCACCGGAAAGACCTCCAATGGATCAGGAAAGCTTATGTTGTTGTGCTGCAATTTGCCTGGGATCAACAGTTTTTCGACAGAAAAAAACATAAATACAACTTTTTCTCCTTCCTGAAGGAAGGGGTAGATGATTTTGGGGGATATGATGTATATGGCATATGGCCTACCTGGCCTCGTCTTGGGCTCGACCAGAGAAGCCAGTGGCAATTGTATGAGGATTTGCCTTACGGATTGGCCAAGCTGAAAGAGCTCTCCGATTTTGCCCAAAAAAATCAAACCCGTTTTTTTATCTCCTATAATCCCTGGGATAACAGTACGGAAGGGAAAAATCCATTGACCGATATGGCCAGGATCGTGGCAGCTACCCGTGCCAACGGGGTAGTGCTTGATACACGGGGGAGCTCAAGCCGGAAGCTGCAGGAAACGGTGGACTCAATAAGACCTGGTGTGATCATGTATTCCGAAGGCATGGCCGTGCCGAAAGATATGCCTGGAATACTGGCCGGTCGTGTGCATGATGCCATTTTTCTTTCACCGCCACTGAACCTCAACAAGGTGATCCGTCCTGATTTTGCTATTTTCAGGGTATGCCAGCTCAGTAGCGGGCGACTGCACCGTGAAGCAGCCATTTCGCTGTTTAACGGGTATGGTGTGGAGATCAATACCTTCTCGCCGGGCCGCCCTGACTGGATGAAGAAAGAGTTTCTCTATCTCGGAAAGACGACCCGCATCCTTCGCGAAAACAATGATGTTTTTGTCAGTAATGACTGGGTACCCCTGATCCCTTCATTGCATGACAGCATCTGGGTAAATCGCTGGCAAAAGGATATGAAAACGGTATTTACTGTTCTGAGTTTTGTTCCGGAAGGATACCGGGGCCCTCTCTTTAAGGCAGAACCCGAAGAAGGATTTCATTATGTGAGCCTCTGGCATCACCGGATGCTGAAACCGGTTAATTATAATGGAGAACCCTATATTACAGTGGATGTCAAAAGCTATCCTGCCGCATGGAGGAATACGCGCAGGGAAGGAAATGTGGATTGTATTGCCCGCTTTCCGGAATGGCTGAAGATAACACCCCATCAGGATTCTTTGTATATTCATACAGAAAAGGGCGGTACGATTAAGGTATGGAAGGATGATCCTTCCTGGCAAAATACTCCTCTTTCTTTACCGGCAAAAGATACGGTGATTAACCTCAGGGATCACTTCAAAGCTTTTGAAGGGAAATATGTGATACAACTTTTTGATGCGGGTTTATTATCTGATGAACGTACAGTAACCCTTATTCCCGGGACACCTTATCTGGTCAGCCGGTCCGTTACTACGCGCCTCACTAAATTTACACCACCGGGGATGGTCCTTATACCGGATGGGGATTTTATCTTTAAGGTATCCAATCCCGATCAGTTTATCCCGTATCCGGATTATTCCCACCCACGGAAGATCCATGTGAGGAGATTTTATATAGATAAGTATCCTGTTACCAATGAACAGTTTTATAATTTTCTTTTGGCGACCCATTATAAACCGGCCGATCCATATAATTATCTGAAAAATTGGGCAGATGGAAAATATCCGGTTGGGATGGATGATTATCCTGTAACCTGGATCAGTCTGGAAGATGCCCGGGCTTATTGCAAATGGGCGAAAAAACGACTGCCTACCGAAATAGAATGGCAATATGCAGCCCAGGGAACTGATGGACGCCTGTGGCCCTGGGGTAATGATTTTTATGGTACCCGCTGTAACAATAATTTTAACCGACCCACGCCGGTAGATGCTTTCCCGAAAGGAAAAAGTCCGTTTAAGGTGGAAGATCTGGTAGGCAACGTCTGGCAATTGACAAATGATGTCTATGATAATGGCAGTTATTATTTTGTGATTATCCGTGGAGGAAGTTATTATAATCCGAAAGGAAGTCGCTGGTATCTCAAGGGAGGTCCGCAACCTCTTGACAGAACCCAGATGTTATTAATGGTATCTCCCGGCTTTGACAGAAGTGCTACCGTGGGTTTCCGTTGTGTAAAAGATGCAGAATAAAATAAATTTATCATGAGATCACCCCGTAGATCCGGTGACAGACAGGGAAATACATTTTCCCGTTTTGTTACGCTCACTTTTTTTATTGCTGTTTTAGTGATCATTGTAGGTATTTACTTTTTTCTACAGGGAGCCAAAGCCCATAAAGTGGCAATTATCAGTGTCTCTTCTTCAGAGATGGACCAACAGGAACTGAACAGGGCTGCCTCGTTGCTTAATCATGTTTATGGCTTTAAGGCAGACAAGATAAAGCCGGAAGAGATCCTATCCCATCCTTCCGTTCTGGAGGTTTATGATGCCATATGGATCCAAAAAACCGATACTTTACCATTCCCTGATACCTGGGCAAAGGACGGAATCCCGAAACTGCTGAGAACTTATTTGAAAAAGGGCGGAAATATTCTCCTTACCGATGAGGCTTTTCCGTTGATTAACTCCATGGAGCTGGAACCTGAAAAACCCGGCCTGCATCATATTTCCGTTACCGGTAATGGGTTTATACGCACGGAAGGTTTTCATTCATTTCGTGGACACCCCTTGTTCAAAGGTCTTTATGGCGGGACATACGTTTACCAGCCTTTAAGGGATACCATTTTGCGGGCATGGGGATATTTTGATAATAAACGTCCGCAAAACGGAAAGGTAGTTGCTGTACGCTGGCATGATATCTTTCTTGATGAAAAGGATAAAATGGTGTTGGAATACAGGAAGGGAAAGGGTAGGCTGATAGCTGTGGGTTCAACGGTTTTTCTTACGCAGCCCAACGACCTGGCAGACCATATGAAAAAATTCATTTCCAATATCTTTGAATATTTTATCAATCCGCCTGAAACCGGACAGAGGGTTTCTTATTGGAATTATACACCCGGGGGGATAAAACCGGATACTTTACATCAGAGTCATTATAGTCCGGGTGAGGCGGAAGCATGGACTTTGCCGGAACCCTTGTTGCATATGACAGATTATCAGGCTGACGGGGATCCGTGGGATCTTGCCGGGGCCCGGATGGTCATTATGGGTCATGAAAAAGGAGGGCTTGAAGAGGTATGGGTCCATCCTTTTATGGCTTTGCGTGACTATGGAACGGGGATCCTTTTTGAAGGAGATACGGCGATCCGGTGGTTGCAGGATGAGAGACCCGGGGCAGACATCCGGGCTGCTGCTTTTATCCGTCATTATCATTTTGCGCAGGGACAACTGGATGAGGTGATCGTACCGGATCCGTCTTTGGCTGTAGGCGTTCTCCATTATGCCTATAACGGCAAGGTGCCGGCCCGGTTGGTGCTCCGGTTCCGGTCCAATCTGCGGTGGATGTGGCCCTATGCCCAATCGGCTACGGGAGGGTTAAGGTATGCCTGGTCGGACAGCCTGCAGGCATTCTCCGTAAGAGATACCCATGGAGAGGCTATGATGTTGCTGGGAATGAATAAAAAACCGGAAGCGACAGCAATCGGTCATTATGATAATATCAAAATAACAGGCAGAGGCTTTTTCCCGGAGACAGGAAATTCGTTTATGGTCACGGCGGCCGCCCGTATCCGGCTACGGGCCTCTGACAGGGTGGATGTGGTGCTGGCCGGGTCGTGGGGGGACCCGCCCCGGGCCGTATCCCTGTATCGCCGGGCAATGAAAGAGCCGCAACAGATCATTACAAGACAACATGACTTTACGACCCGGTTCTTCAAACAGGCAACCCGGATAAAGAGTCCTGACAAAAGATGGAATGAAGCCTATCGCTGGGCATTGCTCAACGCCCGGCGCTTTGTGGTGCGGACCCCCGGGGTGGGGACCTCGCTGGTAGCCGGATACGCCACTACCGACAGGGGGTGGGACGGGGCACAGCCCGTCAGCGGCCGCCCGGGATATGCCTGGTATTTTGGAAGAGACGGAGAATGGAGCGCTATGGCCATGCTGGATTACGGGGATTTTGAACAAGTTAAAAAAGTATTGGAGCTTTATATTAAATACCAGGACATAAGCGGTAAAATATATCATGAACTGACAACTTCCGGCATAGTCCATTACAGCGCTGCCGATGCCACCCCCCTGTTTGTTGTGCTGGCCGGCAGATATCTCCGCTATACCGGCGATATTTCTTTTATCGGCGAACACAGGGAGGCCATACGAAAAGCCATGAACTACTGCTATAGTACCGATTTTGACCATGACGGACTGATAGAAAATATGCGGGCAGGCCACGGATGGATCGAGGGAGGACCTCTTTATGGCTCACGGACAACCCTATACCTGGCATCGGTATGGGCTGAAGCCCTGAAAGAAGCAGCAGGGATCTTTCATGCACTGGGGGAAGAGGATCTGGCAACAGATTACGACAGGGACAGAAAGAAAGTTACAGGGATCATCAAAACAAATTTCTGGAATGACTCAACCCGGTTTTTTAACCATGGGCTTTACCCAAATGGAACTTTCAATCCGCACAAAACCGTGATGCCTGCTATCCCCATATTGTTCGGACAGATCAGCAGTCCTGAAAAAACACGGTGCGTTTTGAAACAATTTGCCGGAGATGGTTTTTCTTCGGATTGGGGTATGCGTATTATGCCGGAGGGCAGCCGTGATTTTAATCCCGGTTCTTACCATGGGGGAAGTGTCTGGCCGTTATATACCGGATGGACTTCTCTGGCCGAATATAAAGGCGATCATCCGGTCCAGGGATTTATGAATATGTCGGAAAATATGAGAATAGGGGATTTTTGGGCCAAAGGAGCTATTGAAGAGGTAATGCATGGTACGGTCTATAAACCCTTTGGCGTTTGCTGGCACCAATGCTGGTCTGAGATCATGGCCTGTATGCCGGCTTTGGAAGGGATGCTTGGGTGGCAACCGGATGCCTTGAATCACACGGTTACCCTGAAACCGGTTTTTCCCGCTACCTGGGACACGGTTACCATAACCGGCCTGCGAACCGGGACCGACCTGTTGGACATGAAAATGGAAAAGAACGATACCATAACGGCATATACTTTTTCCCATAAGGGACCGGAACAGCTTACGATCCGAATGTATTGCATGCTCCCTCCCGGTTCATCCGTATCCGGCGTGAAAATAACCGGTAAAGAAGGGAAATATATACTTTCTCCTGAACAATTTGCCGTACATGTTACTTTTCAGTTAAAGAAAAAAGCGGTGATCACCATACACCATCGGGGAGGCGTAGCACTGATCCCTCCTGTTCCGGCACCATGGCCTGGCAACGAATCCCGTGGATTCAGGATCCTTGACGAAAGTCTTTCGGGAGATGTATGGTCCCTCGGTTTTCAGGGACAAAGTGAAAGTACGGATACCTTCAGGATAAGAACATGGACCCCTGTCAGGGAAGTGACCGGTGCATCCCTGATACAGAAAGAAGATAGAGATCAGGTGTATCAGATCCATTTTGCACAAGGCAAAACAAAATACGTTAAAAAACAAGTAAATTTCAGATTGGGGATAAACCATTCAAAGCAGTAAAGCGGGAAGCTATTCCATTACTTCTACCAGCTTAAAAGGTACATTCAGAATTGATTTGTAATCTTCTCCGCAGTATTTCATATCCAGATCATCGGCTTCATAATACCAGAAAATGGTAATATCTTTATGCTTTTTGTAAATATCTTCGAAGCACCTGAAGATTTTTAATACATATTTGGATGAAGTAGTGTTGAAATAATCGAAATGTACCGTCACTCTTGTTCTGGCAGGTGCATTTTCAACATACCAGTTTAATTTTTCCAGAATAGGTTCATAGAAAGCATTGGAATCTTCAGGGATGGACTTCCCTTTAATACGAATCAGCCCTTCTTTGTAATCGATAATGAATTCAGGCGTTTTTAATG
>WFSC01000159.1 GCA_015486185.1 Bacteroidales bacterium
CTATCTCTGCATTTTTGTCAGTTTTTACACGGCGGTATGCTAATTGATAGGCTATGGGCAAAAAAAAGAGGAAAGAACACAAATGGCTTCATTCAAGGATATAATAAACAGTGATGTACCTGTTCTGATTGATTTCTCGGCCGAGTGGTGTGCACCCTGCCGTATGATGCCGCCGATCCTGAAAGAGGTCAAGGATCATTTCGGAGATAAGATCAGGATACTGAAGGTAGATGTGGATAAAAATCCGGCCATTGCGCAGAAATATATGATCCGTAGTGTACCTACGCTGATGATATTCAAACGCGGAGAAGTGCTTTTCAGTCAGCCGGGAGTTATACCCGCCGCTCAACTGGCCGAAATAGTCAGAAAATTTGTGGATTAAGAAAAGAGATTAACTCGTTATGCTTGTTAGACTAAGTTGATGTTCACCGATCACCGATCAACCTTCACCGATCAACCTTCACCGATCAACGTTCAAGTTCTTCTTATGCCGCAGGCTGTTTCTTTCCCAAAAGATGCCATTCTCATATCCCTGAATGGTCGTATCCGTCTCTGCTTTTTCCAGTCTTTTTTCAGCCCATATGGCATATTCTTCATTGATCTCTACCCCCAGATACTTCCTTCCCAGTTTTTTTGCAACGACAGAGGTGGTTCCTGACCCCAGGAAAGGATCAAAGACAAGGCCTTTTTCCGGACAACTGGCGAGGATCAGCCGGGCGATAAGTTTTTCAGGTTTCTGGGTGGGATGATCGGTGTTTTCCGGCATCGACCAGTAGGGGATGGTGATGTCATCCCAGAAATTGGATGGATGGGTCAGCCGGAAGTTGCCCGATTTGGTTTCTTCCCAGTCTTTAGGCTGGCCGTTTACCCTGTAAGGAGCAAGAACACGCCGTTTTATTTTTACAGCATCCACGTTAAAATAGTAGTTTTTTACATTCTTTACCCCAAACCATATATCCTCCATACTGTTTTTCCAGTTCCTTTTTGCCCCTCTTCCTTTTTCGCGTTGCCAGGTGATGCGGTTGAGCGGTATGAGGTGTTCTTCCATAACGGTTTGCAGGGCTGCCGTACTTCTCCAGTCTCCGCAGATATAAAGGGAACCATTGGATTTAAGCAGTGAGACCACTTGTGGGAACCAGCTCCTCAGGTAACCGAGATAATCAGCGTGGTTGGTAGCCCTGAACTTTACCCCGTGAAAATCCTTGTCCCGGTTATAGGGTGGATCGATAATGATGAGATCGGCAAAAGCACGGGGTAAATGATTCATAACGGATAGAAAATCCCCTGTAATGGTTTTGTTAATAAGCGATTGCATTGGGGTGTTGATAAGATCGCCGGGTTTCAGCAAACGCTGCCGGTATTTTATTCTTTCACGCTCCGTTACGGAAAGGGTCTTGTTTCTTGGTGCTCTCCTTTTCTCCTTTTTCATAACGGAAACATTAGTCTGACAGTGATAACCCGTCATAGGCCAGAAATACATTTTCGGGAAGTTCAGCCTGTACCTCCCTGTGAAAACCCATCTGGTGGGAGATATGCGTGAAATAAGCTTTTTCCGGCCGTATTAACCGGACCACCTCCAGGGCCTCTTCCAGTGTAAAATGAGTAAGGTGTTTTTTCTTCCGTAATGCATTCAGGATAAGAAAACGTGTTCCTTTGATTTTTTCCATTTCAGCGGCAGGAATATACTTTGCATCGGTAATATAAGTTACATCTCCAAAACGGAATCCGAAAATGGGCAGACGGTAGTGATATACCCGGATGGGTGTAAATTCCAAGCCATTTATATGAAAATTATGATTGTTTTCGATTGTGTGAAGGGTGACCTGCGGAATACCCGGGTATTTATACTCAGCAAAAACATAAGAGAATTCTCTTTTCAGGGCATGCTGGACCCGGGGCTCTGCATATATGTCCATGGACTTTTTCTGGATGAAATTATAGGCCCGGATGTCATCCATCCCGGCAATATGGTCCTTGTGTTCATGGGTAAAAACGATGGCATCCAGGTGCAAAACATTTTCACGGAGCATCTGTTGCCTGAAATCAGGTCCGGAATCAATGACCACATTGGCTGTGTCGGTTTCTATCAACAGGGAGGAACGCAGACGCTTGTCATGAGGGTCATTCGAATGACATACCGGACAGGGACAGGCAATGACCGGTACCCCCTGCGATGTTCCTGTACCTAAAAAAGTTATTTTCACCACCGGGCAGATTAAAGGTTTATCAGCAAACAAAAGTAGAAAAAAATTATCAGGCCCGGCTAAATTTTACCACTTCCGGCAATCCGATACCCAATCTGAAGTTTGCTTTTTTCCGCCGGAATCAATATAATTGTTTTCTGAAAAAATAATTTATTTTAATACAGAGTGACCCATGAAAACATCCCGTTTTTTCTTCATCATTATCCTTTATTTTGTTTCATTGGTTTCCGGAGTTTCCCAGAAACCGGTACTGTCACTTGAAGATGCCATTATTGGCCCTTACACAGAATTCCGGATGCAAAATATCTGGGGGTTACAATGGTGCCCCGGCGGGCACGAGCTGTCAATGACAGAGGGGGATTCTTTAATTCTTGAGAACCCTGTTAAAGGAAAAAAGAAACTGCTTTTTACGCTGGATAAAGTGAATTTGTTGCTGGAAGCAACCTCAGGTGATTCTTTACGGTCGTTATCCGGAGTAAAATGGAAAGATGAAAATACTGTTTATTTCCATTCTGATTCTTCCTGGATACAACTCGATGTTCATACCATGAAGATCATTTCGGTTATTCATGTGCCACGTAATGCAGGACATATGGATTATTTTGCCGGAAATCCGTCACTGGCTTATACTTTGGGGCAGAATATTTATATTGCTGAGCCGGATGGGAATAATATACAGCTCTCTTTTGATTCATTGCCCGGATTTATTAACGGCCGGTCGGTGTCCCGCAACGAGTTTGGCATCAACAAAGGGACTTTCTGGTCACCTGAAGGCAATTATCTGGCATGGTACCGGAAAGATGAGAGCCGGGTAACGGAATATCCTTTGGTAGATATACGCAGCCGGGTAGCAAAACTGAAAAACATACGTTATCCGATGGCCGGTATGCATAGCCAGGAGATACATATCTTTATCTATGATAGAAAAAACAAAAAAACCCTCGAGCTGGAAACGCCTGGTCCCTACGACCAGTATCTGACCAATGTTGCCTGGGGACCCGAAGAAAAATATCTTTATGTTGCCGTGCTTAACCGGGAACAGGATCATATGTGGCTGAACAAATATGATGTGCAGTCCGGTAAAATGGTGAAGACTCTTTTTGAGGAAAAAAATGACCGGTATGTGGAGCCTCTCCATCCGGTACGTTTTCTGCCGCACCAACCCGGCCGGTTTATCTGGGAAAGCCGGCGGGATGGGTATAA
>WFSC01000160.1 GCA_015486185.1 Bacteroidales bacterium
GAGATGACAATCAAGGCAATCCGCAGCGTTTTTTTAATACTCGATGGTGCAATGTCCTCCCCGGCACTTAACATCAGCCACCAGAAAATAGGTCTTATAGCCATTTTCGTTTAACTGCTCACTGGCCATGTCGGCTCGGGCACCTGTTGCACTGTAGATAAAAATCTTTTTATCTACAGGTAACTCCTTTCTCTGTTGGGCAAGGTCATTGAGTGGAATATGTAGTGCTCTGCGGAGTTTACCGGCAACAACTTCCTCATCTGTTCGAACATCGAGAATCACGATATCCATTTTTCCATTCATGGCCTTCCGAAATTCTGCCGGGGCGACTTCTCCCCGACCGAGTTTTCGTGTCCAGTTAATTTCAGTCTTGATTGGGCCGCTGATAACGGGATTATTTCGCTGTTTCCAGCCCCTGAAATTTCCTTCCACCATGGAAATTCTGTGAAAGCCGGATTTTTCAAGTGCGGAAAGGGCGGCCATGCTGTCCTGGATTCCGTCACTGTAGACAATAACAGGGGCCTTTTTTGAAATTTCATCCAGTCTGTCCTCCAGGGTATCCAGGGGAATAGAAACGGAACGTGGAATTCTTTCAACGGCATCGTTTCGGGCAGCACGGAGATCAATGAGTACCCGGTCGGATCGGGTGATAAAGTCGTCATCGGCATAGGTCGGGTATCCGGAATGTATCCATCCCTCTTCGCCGGCAAGCATGACCCGGATATTCGTGTAACCTGCCCGGGCTGCTCTTGCAGAGGCCGGAGAACTCATACCGCAGGTCGGCCCCCCGCAGTAGAAAATTAATGGCCTCCCTTTGTTCTCTTTGGGTAATTCATCGATATTTTCCTCCATGGTACAGACAGGTAGCGAAATGGCTGTTGGCAAATGGGATCTAATATACTGCCATTCCGGACGAGAGTCGAATAACAGGTACGCTGTTTCCGCATCAATCATCTTTTTTACATTTTTAACAGTAATCTCATTGATTCCAGGAGCTAATGTGGTGATGTCCGGTCTGATAACTTTGGCATAGGGGATAGTATTGGTCAGAATACAGGAGATGGCCACCTGCTTTCCCTTGACGGCATGATCAATACCCCTGGTCAGGTCATCAAAGTAAATTTCAATACTTGAGGTGTGTCCATCCTTAACAACCGCAAGGGTGATATGTTGTTTTCTCTTTGATTTGTTTGTAACAGTCCCTTTATAGACCCTTTTCAGCGTCGTTATCGTTGCATCATATCGTTGAGCGCTCCCCCGGGTATGGTGCACACACCCGACACCGAGCAGACCTGTCAAAATAACTACGGAAAAGTATATAAAATATTTTGATGTCACCAGGAACTCCTTGCTCTATCTTTTGATAAATTTATGGATTTTTGATGTAACACGATCTCTACCCAGCATCTCTCATGAAATTTTCTTTCTTGCATCCACAATCGTCTCACCTCGTGATAGATGCCGAATATAGAAGAATACCAGGGTTGACGGGATAGGAAAAGTGTAATTTATAGAGTATGCTGTCATTAAACACCAAAATTGAACATGTACCCAATTGCAAAAAACAGGTGGGCCTGACAAAAGATACTGACGATGAACTCTTCAGGCGGGTGAGGAGAGTTTGCACAGTTACCTTACGACAACAATCAATGAGGACCGAACATGCAATCCGTATCCATTACCGTATCAGGTTATACCGTTGATTTCGAACAAGCGAAACAGATAGCCGAACTGCTTGCCCTGCATGATAACGAATTTGCTATGCTGGTTTCCTGGAATGACAGGGAAAAGAATATTCATTCCCCCCAGTGCCTGCACTGTGAAATTAAAGGTGCACCGGGTTGGGAGGTGTATGGCCGCAATCATGCAGGCAGGTTACGTATCAGCATAAATGATGATGCCTTTGTCTTTATGTACAGCTGACTAAACCGATTCCTCTGTACCATTTTTTGCTTTGAGCGACCCGGAAAACGGGCAGGAAGAAATGCAGGTTAAACCATAAAAAATGGCGGTTATTGAACATAACCGCCATCGAGTACGTAATCAGGTTATTCTTTTATCAAACCTACTTCCTTATAATACTTCATTGCACCGGGATGAATCGGGGCGGACAGTCCTTCAAGCATGGACTCTTTAGTCAACGAAGAATAAATTGGACCCAGCTTTTTGAAATCATCAATGTTCTCAAAAACTTCCCTGGTGACGGCATAGACAACATCATCGGGAACATTGGCTGAAGTCACCAGGGTTGCCTTTACATGGAATGTTTCCACATCTTTTTTATTGTCCACGCCGGGGTATAGGGCTACCGGAATAACTGATTTCCCATAATAGGGATACTTGGCAAGCAGCTGATCAATATCCGTTATGGCTGCAAAACGTACTTTACGTGCACCGGAAGTGGCCTCTTTAATGGCTATGGATGGATGACCGACCGTATAAAAAAAGGCATCAATCCGACCATCCTGCAAGAGTCCCGGAGCCTCAGATGCCTTTATACTTTCAATGTGCAGATCTTTTTCATAGTTGATCCCAACCGCCTCCAGGGCATCAATGGTATTTTGCCGTTGTCCGGAACCCGGATTGCCAATGTTTACTTTTTTTCCTTTTAAATCCTTGATATTTTTGATTCCCGCATCAACAGCTGCAACCAGGGTGATGGATTCAGGATAAATGGAGAATACGGCTCGCAGATCTTTTTGCGGGCCTTTATTTTTCCACGCATCCAGACCATGAACCGCCTGGTATTGACAATCCGACTGGACAATACCAAACTCGAGGTCGCCGTTTATAACAGCATTGACATTATAGATAGAGCCGCCTGTGGATTCGACCGTAGCACGGATGCCATATTCTCTTTTCTTTTTATTTACCATCTTGCTGATAGCACCGCCGGTCGGATAATAAACACCGGTAATTCCGCCGGTACCAATGGTGATAAACTGAGTTCTTGCCTGTGACGGGTTTAAACCAAGGAGTACCGATGCTGCCAGGATAACACATGCAAACAATATTTTTTTCATAAGGGACTCCGATAATTTTAAAAAAACAGGCTGTTTTTTTCAGCTTGTATGAGCATGCAATAGAAATAAGAATATTTACTGTTTTTTTCAAGTGTAATATGCAGAAATTCGGGTCAGCTTCTGTATATTCTGAAAAAAAGGTCATGTTGGTAACAATCGGAACCCTCTATAACCCTGCTGATTCAGTGAGTAAATCCATGGGTTCATGGATAACGACATAAAAGAACGTATCACGAGGTAATGTCAGTTGGCGTCTTCTTTTCAGCCGACTGTTTTTTCGCCAAGTCATTTTTTTTTTAGTGCATACAGGTATTTTATAGAAAAAAATTGACCTTATATCAGTCTCAACATATAAAAAGAAAAGGCTTGGAAAATATACAGGCTGAAGTTAACATAATGTTTAGTGACCTAACCGGTTATCCTTGTAGGAGAGTACAAAGGAGTTTGTTACATGTTGATTATCTGTGAAGAGTGTGCAAAAAAATATAATATTGACGAAACACGTATCAAGGGAAAAAAAGCTCAGTTTTCCTGCCGGGAATGTGGTCATATCATTGTAGTTGAAAAGTCTGAACCCCTGAAATCTTCTCCGGAAAAACAGGAGATATCAGATGAAGAGGCTATGGCTCAGGTAGCGGCAATGCCATCTCCTGAATATGATGAAAATTCCGAATCTGATGCATCTGTCAGCACGGGTGAAGCATCCTTTGCCTCCTTAAGAAAAGGGATGTCCAGCGGTGCCTATGTTACTTTGCTGATGGGTATAGAATTTTTTATTCTCAGCGGAACATTTTTGTATCTCGTCATGATGTATCTACCCGGAATCATAAAAAACAAACAGTCAACAGATGCCATAATGGAGGCATTAATTTTACCCTTTCCCCTAAAGTTGATCGGTGCAGCCTTCCTGCTTGGTTTAATTGTTCCTGTTCTTCTTGCTCTACTCAGGTTGAAAAAATGCTAGGAAATTTGTTCCTTGCATCTGCAACCGTCTCACCTTGTGAGCATGCAGGTTAGCAGATCTCCGGTGATAATGATCATATGACGGAACCACTAATGCTTATTCCAAAAGAAAAACCATACCTTAGCGGATTAAACAGCTATTATCTGTGTTTTGATAAGTTCATTGAACATCTCCAGGGGGATATCGGTTCAGGGGGTCTGTACTGCCGGTCAACTGATCAGGAGATACTGGTCTATTTTGATGAACGGGAAATTGTTCGCGGGTTAATCCAGCAACGCGGGAAACGGGCACAGATGTCCGAGAGTATAGAGCCGGTTTTGCAATCACTGGATATGCAAAATTATATAGTAAACGTGTATTATCTTGATTCGAGCTCCATTTTTTTCTGGGGACAGATGCCGGAATTTAAACGGGCTAAAGCCACGCTGAAATCAAATGATATTTCTCTGGATGATCTTGTTTATCGACTCAAACAAAAAAGATTTTCAGGATTCATTGATATTTCTCTGTTGAAGCGAAACGAAGGAGCGATTCTTTTTTTCCATCAGGGAGAAC